>CAYOIG010000734.1:0-2205 GCA_964403915.1 uncultured Myxococcaceae bacterium | reverse complement strand
TTCACGCCGGAGACGCCGCCGGGCCGAGCTGCGCGAGGAGCTTTTCCCAGATGCCGCCGAAGGCACCGTTGCTCATGACGAGCAGCACGTCGCCCGGCTTCGAGGCCGCCGCCAGATGCGCCACGATGGCGTCGGGCCCGTCGAGCGCCAGCGCATCGAGGCCCCTTGCGCGCAGGTCGGCCACCAGCTCGTCTGCCGAGAAGCGCTCCGTCACCTCTCCGGTTGCGCTGTAGATGGGCGCGTCGGCCACCCGGGACACGATCACGCGATCCGAGCCGTCGAAGGCACGCGCGTACTCGGCCTGGAAGATACGGCGGCGGCTGGTGTTGGTGCGTGGCTCGAACACCGACACCAGCCGGCGTCGGGGGTGGCGCGCGCGCAGCCCTGCCACCGTCTCGCGCACGGCGGTGGGATGGTGCGCAAAATCGTCGATCACCGTGATGCCATGGACCTCGCCCCGCACCTCCTGGCGCCGCTTCACGCCCCGAAAGTCGGGCAGCGCGGCGACGGCCTCCGCCAGCGGCACGCCGAGGCGGGTCACCACGGCGAGCGCACCGGCGGCGTTCTCGAGGTTGTGCCGGCCGTGCATGGGCAGGAAGGCCTTCGTCGCCTCGCGACCGTCCAGCAGCAGCCGGAAGCGGATGCCTTCGGGCTCGATCGCGAGCGGCTCTGCCGCAACGCCCGGGCCCTCGGCCGGCCCTGCGCGGTAGGGCACGACCTCACACGGCGCCTTCTCCACCACGTCGCGCACGCCTTCGTGCGCTGTCGCCGCCACCAGCGTGCCGCTCTCCGGAAGCTGCGAAACCAGGGTGCGGAAGGCCTCCTTCACGTGATCGAGGTCGCGGTAGATGTCGGCGTGGTCGAACTCGACGGAGGTGAGCAGCAGCGTGCGCGCGCCGTAGTGAAGGAACTTCGGTGTCTTGTCGAAGAAGGCGGTGTCGTACTCGTCGCCCTCCACCACGAAGTGCGGTCCCTCGCCGAGCCGGAAGCTGCCCCCGAAGTTGGCGGCGATGCCGCCCACCAGCAGCGACGGATCGCGTCCGGTCGCGGCCAGCAGGTGGGCCACGAGGCTCGTCGTGGTGGTCTTGCCGTGGGTGCCGGCCACGACCACCGGATGCTTGCCCGCCATCGCGATCTCGAAGAGGGCGTCGGGAAACGAGCGGTAGGGGATGCCCGCATCGATCGCAGCCCTCGCCTCGGGATTCGAAGGCCGCACGGCGTTGCCGATCACCACGAGGTCGGGCCGGCGCGCGAGCACGTTCTCGGGCCGGAAGCCCGTCTGCACCGCAATGCCCCGGCGCTCGAGCTCGGTGCTCATGGGGGGGTAGACGTTCTCGTCGGAGCCCGTGACTTCGAGACCGCCCGCCTTCAGCAGGCCGGCGAGGGAGCCCATGCCGGTGCCGGCGACGGCGATGAAGTGGACGTGGCGCGGCCTCATGCGGCCTCGAAGGCCTCCATCACGAGGTCGTGGACGAGCGGGCGAAGCCGGAACTGGCTGCGGCGCGCGATCGGATGCACGCGGTTCGTGAGCATCACGATGATCGTCTCCTGGTTCGGATCGATCCAGACCGAGGTGCCCGTGAACCCGAGATGGCCCACCGACGCCTCGGAAAAGTGCTTTCCGGACGAGGAGGCGCCGGGCGTCGGCGTATCCCAGCCGAGGGCCCAGTCGGAGCTCTCGGGCAGATGCTGGCGGGTGAAGAACGCGCGCACGATCTCCGGCGCGAAGGCATCGCTGCGGCCGTGCCAGCAGTCGAGCAGCACGGTCGCAAAGCGGTGCACGTCGTCGGCGGTCGCGAACAGGCCCGCATGCCCCGCCACGCCCCCCATGACGGAGGCGTTCGGGTCGTGAACTTCGCCCCAGACCACGCGGCCGCGCCAGGGGCAGACCTCGGTGGCGGCGAAGCGGCGCCGCACGCTCTCGGGCGGCAGCCCTTCCCCCTCGGTCGCGCGTACGAAGAAGGTCTGCGCCAGCCCGAGCGGCCGGTAGACGCGTTCCGCGCACCAGGTATCGAGGGGCTGGCGCGTGACGGCCTCGACCAGCGCGCCCAGCACGATGAAGTCGAGATCTCCGTAGACGGCGGCGGCGCCCGGGTCGTGGACGAGGCCCGAGCGATGGATGCGGTCGAGCACGAACTCGCGGGCTGCCGGCGTCCCGATGATCCGCACTCCCGTCTTGCGCTCCTTCTCGAGCAGCAGCTCGTG
>CAYOIG010000733.1:0-4502 GCA_964403915.1 uncultured Myxococcaceae bacterium | reverse complement strand
CTCGCCCACTTCATGCGCTCGAGGCGAAGCTCGCGGTCGTCGAGCCGCCCCAGCGGCTGGTCCTGCTCGACGAGATCGCCCGCGCGCGCGAGTCCGGCCGCGACGAAGCCGTCGAAGGGCGCCGCCGCCGCACGCAGTTCCTTCGCTTCGAGAACGACCTTCGCCGTCACCCGGAAGTCTCCCTTCGCGAACAGAAGGAAGAGAGCGAGCCCCAACGCCCCGGCAACGCCCAGCTTGAGGGCCGTGTGCTGCGGCCCCGCGAGCCTGCGCCCCAGCTCGCGCAGGCGATCAAGGGCCTTCGCGCCGAGCCAGCGATCTTCGCGGCGCGCCAGCTCGAGCAGAGGCCCCGCGAGCGTCGCCACCGACTCGCAGAGTGCGACCGTCTCCGTATCGAACGGGCGTTCGGGCGAGCGCTCGAGGGTGAGAACGCCGCAGACCTCCTCACCGCGCACCAGGGGCACCGAGAGCACGCTGCCGGCACCGTACTGCCGAGCCAGCTCTTCGTGGCCGCGACCCACGGAGACGGCGCCTTCGCCGCTGGCCGGGAAGAGCACTGCAGCGCGCGCCTCGAGGCACTCGTCCATGGCGCCCTCGAGCGCGCGCACGAGGTTCGCCCGCTTCGCGAAGTGCGCGCTGTGGGAGAGCGCGCGCACGTGGACACGGCGCCGGCGCACGAAGCCGACGCTCACGCGGTCGCAGCCGAGGAGCGTTGCGGCCTCGGTCGCAAAGGCCGTCGCGGCCGCCTGGAAGTGCTCGTGTTCGAGGGCGCTCGCGAGCAGCTCGAAGGCCGTGCGCAGCCGGTCGCGCCGGCCGCGCTCGCGAGACGCGTCGGCCCGCTGCAGCAGACCATCGATCCAGGCCGAGCCCCAGGCGAGCTCGCGCAGGGCCGACGCCAGCTCCGCCTCGGGCCGTGCCGCCACCTCGAGCACGATGGCGCCGTGAAGCGCGCCGTTCAGCACGAGCGGCTGCGCCAGCGCAAACGTCTCGCGAGCCGCCACCACGCCGCGCGCAGGCGGCTCCGCGCGCCGGACAAAGGAGCGCCGCTCCTGGAGCGCCGTCTGCGCAGCGGCTGCGAGGCAGGCCGACGGAGACGCGCCTGCCGGCCAGACGGCGGCCGGCGCGAACGGGCCAGCGTCCGCCGGGCCGAGCAGCACGGCTGCGGACAGCGTGCCGCGCACGCGCCGGCACTGGAGATCGAGCCACGCCCCGAGGTAGGCCTCGGACGTCTGCGCTTCGGCAAGGCGCCGCCAGAGCGCAGACTCCCCCGCCCCGTCACGTTCGGGTGTCGGCGACTCCGAGCCCGCGGCACCCAGCCCACCGCCGGTCTCGAAGCTCATGGCACGGCCTCCGGCCCGCTACGCGTTGCCGGCGGTCTTGCCGTCCTGCGCGCGCACCTCGAGGTTGAGGGTCCCAAAACGGGCCTCGTACTGCTTGAGGACGCCATCGAGGAGCAGCGAGAGCCGCTTTGCCGCGAAGGGGCTGAGGATGAGGCGGTCCGAGAGCTGGATCGTCACCTCGCTCTGCCCGGCCTGCCATGCGTTGTTGAGCCCGAAAAGGAGGACGACCTCCTCCCGCGTACTCGTCACGTTCACCACGTTCGCGTAGGAGCTCCGCAGGTTCGAATCGTCCCAGCGGATCTTCGGGACGCTCGCGTCCCGCGGAAGCTCTCGAATTTCGGCCACACGATCTTCTGCCACTGGAGTGCCCTCCGCCCCCCACGCATCGAGCGGATCTCGCGCGCGCTCTGGCGGATCCTGGGGGGATGGCCTCCGGCGAGCGGGCGCAAATTGGCCTCCATTATGCCCCAGAGGGACGGCCGGAGGCGGAATATTCGGTGGCCCGGCCGCGACGTTCCGCTCTCCTCGACGGCCCCGCGCTCGGTCGGGCGACCTCGCTACGCGCCCTTGCCACCCTCCGGCAGCCGGGTCTGCGTCGCCCGGCGCACGACCGCGAGAAGCAGCGGGCGCGGCAGCAGCCGGAATGCCAGGTTTGCGCGCAGCCAGGGCAGCCAGCCCGGCACGAGCGCCGGCTCGCGGCCGAGCGCTTCGAGGGCCGTGCGAACGACCTCGTGCGCTGGCTCTCCTGCGTGCGCCTTCTCGCCGGCCTGCTGCTGGAACTCCGTCTCCGTAGAGCCGGGCTCCAGGGCGAGCACGTCGACGCCGGTGCCGCGCAGCTCTTCGTGGAGCGCCTCGCCGAGGAAGTTGTCGAAGGCCTTGCTGGCGCTGTAGAGGGCGTGCAGCGGCATGGGCAGCATGCCGGCCACCGACCCGACGACGATCACGGCGCCGCGGCCGCGCTTCAGCATCGCGGGCAGGAGCAGGCGTGTGAGGACGGCCGGGGTCGCGCAGCAGAGCTCCACCATCTCGCGCACGCGGGCCGGATCCTGATCCGCGAGGGGCCCGATGCTGCCGAAGCCGGCGTTGTTCACGAGCGTGCCGATCTCGAGATCGGCAACCGCTGCGGCCAACCGCTCGGCTGCGCCAGCCTGTCCGAGATCGAGGGGCAGGCTGCGCGTTCGCACTCCATGCTCCTTCTCGAGCTCGACCGCAAGCGTCGCCAGGCGATCGGCGCGGCGCGCGGTGAGCACCACTCCGATGCCCTCGCGCGCGAGCGCACGCGCGAACTCCCGCCCCAGGCCGGAGGAGGCGCCGGTCACCAGCGCCCACTCGCCATAGCGATCGCGGAGCCGCAGGGGCGCGGGCTGGAACAGGCGGCGCGCGCGCCAGAGTGCGAGGGTGAGCGCACCGAAGGCGGCGCCGGAGATGGCCCCCGCCGCGGCTCCGCGCACGCCGCCGAGATGGAGCAGCGGCCAGATCGCCATGCCGATCGCCACCTGCCCCGCATAGACCGC
Organism: uncultured Myxococcaceae bacterium; assembly: GCA_964403915.1. Taxonomy (GTDB): domain Bacteria; phylum Myxococcota_A; class UBA9160; order UBA9160; family UBA9160; genus MYXO. The sequence goes on along the minus strand of CAYOIG010000733.1, from coordinate 1,651 downwards.
GGCCCACGGCCACATCCAGCGCTTCATGCGCCAGAAGCCCACCACCCCTGCGGCATACACCAGCCAGTGTGGTATGGCGAGAAGCTTCGCCGCCCAGCCGCGAAAGAGGATCCCGAACCAGACCTCCTCATCGCGCGCCACCGGCTTCACGAAGAGGTCCCACGGCACGTAGACGAGCGTCATGTAGAGGCAGAAGCCGAACAGGGCGTTCATCCACCACGGGCGGCGGGCGAGCGCCGTGCGCCATCGGCTCACCGGCTCCTGCATCCTGGCTCCTCTCGCGCGGCGATCACCCGGGAATAGCACGCAAGGTCGCGGGCGGCCTCGCCGCAGCCCGCTGCCTCGCCACACGGGGCGAGCCGGAGAAGGGGCGCGGGCTAGACTCGACCCGGGCGCCCCGGGATGGCTGCCGAGAGGAGAGGACGATGCGCGTCGTCGTGAACTACGACCTGTGCGAGGCCAACGCCCGCTGCATGGCGGCCTGCCCGGAGGTCTTCCGGCTCGACGAGAACGACGCGCTGCACCTGCTCATCGAGCACCCGCCCGAGATGCTCCGGAAGCGCGTCGAAGCGGCCGCGGCGGCCTGCCCGCGGGCTGCCCTCCAGATCGAGGAAGACTGAATCCGGCGCACGAGCCGGCGCTCCATCAGCGGCGCCAGCGCGCCCCGCACGCGAGCGCGGTCAGACCAAGCGCGAGCATCCCGAAGCTGGCCGGCTCGGGCACGACGGTGAGCCCGGTGATGTCGCCTTCCAGGTCGAAGTACGTGAGCGGGTTTCCATCGTCGATGTCGGCGAAGAAGGTCATGGTGGCCGCGCTCCACGCGGCCAGGCTCCACGGCGCGGCAGTGAGCGCGTCGGAGGAGAGCGTGGTGCCACTCGGATCGTCGAGCGTGACGTTCGCATAGTTGAGGCCGAACGGCGGCAACGGCGGCGAGGACGTGAAGGTCTCTGCATACACTGCGACGCTGTCGCCGCTTCCGAGATCGATCACGTCGATCTCGTTCACGCCACCGGAGACGTGCGAGAAGAGGAAGCCTCCTGACGCGAGGCTGAACGAGAACTGGGTCGGCGCGACGAAGTAGTTGCCGTAGAGCGGATCCGCGTTGGAATCCGGCGTGGCGTCGTCGTAGACGAGCGTCGCCGAGAAAGCCGAGCCCGGGAGGATGGCTCCTCCCAGCACTGCGCCGGCATCGTCCACCAGCGTCCAGACGCCGGTCATCACGACCGTCACGGGAGAGGCCGCTGCCGCCTGGGGAAGCGCCACGGCCAGCAGCCCCAGCGCCGCGGCAAAGATGTGTAGCGCAGTAACGATTCGCAAACGGACGCTGTATCCGGCACGGCGGGTGGACAGCGAGCAGACGGCAGAGCGCATCGATTCCTCCAGGATGACGCCGCACCCTACCACGAAACCACGAGATCCGGATCGGAAAACACCGAGATGTCTCGTTCTCGTGCCCCAAACCTTCAAGCCCCGCGCCGCCGCGACGAAGAGAAGAGAGGGAGGGCCGCATGGACGACCATTTGCGCAGACGCCCCGCGCGCGCCGTTCGACGACTGCCGAGGCGGGGCGTGGGTCTGACCGCCCTCTTGATGCTGCTCGCTGCCACGGCCTGCAATGACGGTGCAGTGCCGGCTGCGCTGCTGGGACGCTG
>CAYOIG010000732.1:0-2668 GCA_964403915.1 uncultured Myxococcaceae bacterium | reverse complement strand
TATTTTTGGGGGTAGATTGACGCCATGGGCACCACCCAGGCAGAGCGCCGGCTCTCGACCCGCAAGCGGCTTCTCGACGCCGCCTCGGCGTGTCTGATCGAGTCGGGCTACGCCGCCCTCACGACGACGGCCGTGGCCCAGCGGGCCGGCCTCTCCCAGGGCGCGCTCTTCCGCTACTTCCCGGCCAAGCCGGATCTGCTCGCCGCGACCGTCGAGCACCTCTTCGCCAGCCTCACGGCCCGCTACGAGAATCGCTTCGCGAAGGTGGCAGCGGCCGGGGTCGTGACGGCGCCCGCTGCGCTCGGGCTCCTCGCCGAGGTGCTCGACGATCCGCGCTACCTCGCGGCCCTCGAGCTCCACACCGCCGCACGCACCGACGAGCGGCTTCGCGCGAGCCTCGACAGCGTCGTTCACCAGCACGGCGCGAACCTGCGGCGCCTGGCCTACGCCCTCCCGCTCGAGCTCGGGGCCGGTGACCGGCAGCGCCTCGACGACCTCATCGACCTCGCGACGCTGGCCCTCCAGGGCGCGGCCGTACACCGCATGGCGGTCCACGAGACCGAGGCGCCGAAGCGCGTGATCGCCGCGCTGACGCGACTGGCGGGTCTCGGCCGCGCTGCGCAGCGCGAGGCCGTCCCCGCGAAGGGCTCCCGCCCGCGTCCGAAGATCCAACCAAGGAGAGCAAGACGATGAACCCCACGACCGAGTGCGACGACACCTTCCCCATTCCCCTCGGGCCCGCGGCCCCCGTGATCCCGGTCGATCTGGCCGGCGGCGCGGCGCAGGCGCGCTCGCGTTCCCTCGGGAAGCCGGTTGCCGTGCCCGAGGCCGTGGTGCAGCGCCTCCGCTCGGCCTGCGCGAAGGTCGACGTCGATGCCGCGACCTGCGCCGAGGCCAGCCGTGACTGGTGGGCGCTCGGCCTGCGCTGGTCGCACGAGGGGCAGGTGGGGGGCCTCGCCAGCGTCGTGGCGCGGGCGAGCAACGCGGAGGAGGTCGCCTCCGTGCTGCGGATCTGCAACGAGGCCCGGATTCCCGTGACGCCCATCGCGGGCCGCAGCGGCGTGTGCGGCGCGACGGTGCCGGTCTTCGGCGGGGTGCTGCTCGACCTCTGCGATTTCTCCGGCATCGTCGAGGTCGACGACCAGTCGCTCGTTCTCGACGTGCGCCCCGGCACCTTCGGCGATCACCTCGAGCACGAGCTGCGTACCCGCCACGGGCTGACGGTCGGTCACTGGCCGCAGTCGATCGCGCTCTCGACGGTGGGAGGCTGGCTGGCCTGCCGCGGCGCCGGGCAGCTCTCGAATCGCTACGGAGAGATCGAAGACATGGTGGTGGGCCTCGACGTGGCCCTCGCCGACGGGCGCATCATCCGCACCGGCGGCGTCCCGCGCGCGGCGGTCGGCCCCGACCTGAACCAGCTCTTCGTCGGGTCCGAGGGCACCCTCGGCATCATCGTCGGCAGCCGGCTGCGGCTGCACCCGGCGCCCAGCCACGAGAAGCGGGGGGCCTGGGGCTTCCGCACGTTCGCCGAGGCGCTCGACGCCTGCCGCAGGATCCTGCGCCGCGGCCTTCCGCCGGCGGTGCTGCGCCTCTACGACGCGCACGAGGCCAACCACAAGTACCAGACCGGCGACCAGCACCTGCTGCTCGCGCTCGACGAGGGCGACCGGGCGGTGGTCGAGGCCTCGTTCTCGATCCTGGCCGAGGAGTGCGCCGGCGCCGTGGAGGCCGACCCGGGCCTCGTCGGCAAGTGGATGGGACACCGCAACGAGGTCGCGTCACCCGCAGGGCTGCTGAAGGTGGGGATCGCGTGGGACACCATGGAGATCACCGGGAGCTGGAAGAATCTGCCCGAGATCTACGAGCGGGCCACCGCGGCGGTGCGTGCCGTGGAGCACACGATCGTGTGTAGCGCCCACCAATCCCACGCCTACACCGACGGCGCCTGCCTCTACTTCACCTTCGCGGGCAAGCCCCCGGCCGATGGCTGGGAGGCGTACTACAAGGCGGCGTGGGATGCCGGCACGCGGGCCGTGCTCGCGGCGGGCGGGAGCCTCAGCCATCACCACGGCGTCGGGCTCAACCGCGCACGGTTCATGCGCGAGGCGATGGGCCCGGCCTTCGACACGCTGGTGTCGGTGAAGGAGGCCCTCGATCCGAACGGCATCTTGAACCCCGGCAAGCTCGGCCTTCCGAGCCCGTTTGGGGCGGTCAACTGGCCGTGAGCATTCTTGTCATCGACGCCGGCACGAGTGGTGTGCGGGCCGTGGTCTTCGGCGAAGACGCCCGCATCCTGCACGAGGAGCACCGGCAGGTGTTGCCCGCTTCGCCGGGGCCCGGGCGGGTCGAGTTCGACCCCTCGGCCCTGGCAGCGGCCGCGCTCGGCGTGGCCCGCACGGCGGTGGCGGCCGTGGGCGGCGTCTCGGTCGTCGGCATCGCCAACCAGCGCGCCTCGACGGTCGCGTGGGACAGGGCCACGGGCGAGCCCGTTGCGCCCGGCCTCGGCTGGCAGGATCTGCGCACCGTCGAGCGATGCCGGGAGATCTACGCGCAGGGGCTCCTCATCTCCCCCAACGCCTCGCCGACGAAGATGGCGTGGCAGCTCGAGCAGGCCGATCCGGCGGGCACGCGCGACCTGTGCGTCGGCACCGTCGATAGCTGGCTGGCG
>CAYOIG010000731.1:0-2788 GCA_964403915.1 uncultured Myxococcaceae bacterium | reverse complement strand
GTCCTCGCGCCGGAGATCGAAGCGCTCGGCCTGCGAACGGCCGTCGTCGACACGCTGATGCGAGACGCCGCGGCGGCGACCCGCGTGGCGCGCACCGCTCTCGACCTGGCCACGAGCCTCGGATGATCGCGGCCGTCGTGCCGGTCAAGCGCCTCGATGCGGCGAAGTCCCGCCTGCGCCCGGGTGTCACCGGCGCGCGCATCGAGCAGCTCACGCTCGCGATGCTCGAGGACGTCGTGTCGGCGCTCTGCGCGGCGCCGGAGCTCGGCGCCGTGCTGGTGGTGACGGAGGACGAACGCGTGGCCGAGGCCGCGCGCAAGGCCGGAGCCCGCGCGCTGGTGCGGACGGACGATGGCCTCAACACGAGCCTCGAAGCTGCGGGCGCGGCGCTGGCCGGCGAGGGAGCGACGGGCCTGCTGGTGGTGCTGGGAGACGTCCCGGGCATCTGCGCTGCCGATGTGCGCATCGTGGTGCAGGCACTGGCCTCGCTCGGGCCGCGTGGCGTCGTGCTCGTGCCGGCGCGTGACGGCGGCACGGCAGCCCTGCTCCGCGCACCGCACGACGTCATCCCCGCCGCCTTCGGGCCGGAGAGCGCCGGCCGCCACCGCGCGCTGGCCGCGCAGCACGGCGTGCCGCTGCGCGAGCTCGCCCTTCCCGGGCTCGCGATCGATCTCGACCGTCCCGCCGATCTGGGCGCCTTCCTGGCGGGCCCCGGCGCGGGACCGCGAACGCGCGCCCTGCTCGCGGGCCTCGGCGAGCACGCCGCGTCGTGAAGTCCAGCGGCGAAGCAACGCAGGAGCTCCGGCTGCGCGCGCTGTGCGGGCTTCCGGCCATCGCGCCCGGCGACGATCTCGCCGCCCTGCTGGCGCAGGCAGCCCGGGAGGCCGGCATCGTGCTCTCGGAGGGCGTCCTCGTCGTATGCCAGAAGGTCGTCTCCAAGGCCGAAGGGAGACTGGTGACTCTCTCCAGTGTCACTCCCTCCGCCACTGCACGGCGCCTCGCAGCCGAGGACGGCAAGGACCCCCGCCACCTCGAAGTGGTGCTGCGCGAGACGGCGCACATCGTGCGCCGAGGACCCGGGGTTCTCATCTGCGAGACGCGGCACGGCTTCGTCTGCGCCAACGCGGGCGTCGATCTCTCGAACGCACCGGGCGAAGGCGTCGCGGTGCTCCTCCCCGAAGACCCCGACGCCTCGGCCCGCCACCTGCGCGCCGCGCTCACGCTGGCCGGACGTCCAGCGCCGGCGGTGATCATCTCCGACACCTTCGGCCGCCCGTTTCGCGAAGGCCTGGTCGACGTGGCGCTGGGCTGCGCCGGCCTGGCACCCATCGACGATCTGCGCGGCAGCAAGGATCTCGCGGGCCGCACGCTACAGGTGACGGCCATGGCCACGGCCGACCAGCTCGCTGCCGCAGCCGGCCTGCTGATGCTGAAGGACGCGGGCGTGCCCGCGGTGTGGATCGACGGCATCACGCCGCGTGGCGACGGCGACGCGCGCGCGCTGCTTCGTGACGCCGAGCAGGATCTGTTCCGCTGATCTTCCTATGCGCGCGCCAGCAGGGCGCTCCAGAGATCTTCGACACCCGCGCCGGTGCTGGCGGAGGTCGCCAGCACGTGGCCTGCGGGAAGCGCCGCAGCCTCCGTGAGCGCTCGCACGCGGATCGCGCGCTGCATCGGTGCGAGCTTGTCGACCTTCGTGAGCACGAGAAGCGCCGGCGAGCCTCGCTCGGCGAGCCACAGCATGAGCTCACGCTCGGCCTCGGCCAGCTCGCGACGGATGTCCTGCAGCACGATCACGACGCGCAGCGCATCGCGCCGCCCGAGATAGCTCTCGACGAGCTCCCGCCAGCGGTTGCGCTCCTGCTTCGAGACCTTTGCGTACCCGTAGCCGGGCAGATCCACCAGCACGAAGGCTCGCCGGGCGTCGTCGACGGCGCAGTCCACGCGATAGAAGTGGAGCAGCCGCGTCTTGCCCGGCTCGGCACTCGTGCGCGCGAGGCCGCGGCGACCGGCAAGGCGGTTGAGCAGGCTCGACTTGCCGACGTTCGAGCGGCCCGCGAAGGCGAACTCGGGCAGCTCCTCGGGCGGAAACTGCGCCGGCCCGGCCGCCGTCGCGATGATCTGCGCTTCGATCGGGCGCACGCGCGGCCCGGACGCTTCAGCGCACATCGAGGGCCCGCCCGATGCGCTCGAGCGCGAGTTCGAGGTCGCTTTCCGAGGCGGCGTAGCAGAAACGCAGGAAGCCCTCCCCCGCCGTGCCGAAGTCGATCCCCGGCGTCACCGCGACGTGCGCGCGTTCGAGCAGGTCGAAGGCCAGCCGGCGGGAGTCCGCACCGAAGGCGCGTGCGTCGGCGAAGACGTAGAACGCTCCGGCCGGCAGCCGCGGCACGCCGAAGCCGAGCGTGCGGAGACCCAGCACCAGCTTCGTCCGGCGCGCCCCGTAGGCTTCCCGCATCGCCTCGGCCGTCTTCGCGCCAACGCGCAGCGCAGCGATTCCGGCGTGCTGCACGAATCGGTTGGCGGAGATGAAGAGGTTCTGCTGCAGAATCTGCAGCGGCCGCGCGGCTTCGGCCGGAGCGATCACCCAGCCGAGCCGGAAGCCCGTCATGGCGTAGCGCTTCGAGACACCGTCGAGCACGAAGACGTCGCCCTCCAGCGCGAGCGCCGACGTGGAATTCTCGCCGTCGTAGACGAGCCCGTCGTAGATCTCGTCGCAGACGAGCGGACGCCCGAGCGCCGCGAGGGCCTGCAGTGTGGCGCGATCCTGGACGGCGCCGGTGGGGTTCGC
>CAYOIG010000730.1:0-2251 GCA_964403915.1 uncultured Myxococcaceae bacterium | reverse complement strand
CGCGCGCGAAGCCGTCGACGATCTCGTGGTCGTCGAGCGTCATGTACTGCGGGAAGTCGGCGAGAAACGCGCGCTGGTCGGGATCTCCGAAGAACGCCTGCCGGTATGCACGTCGATACGCCGAACGCGACGGCAGCCGCGACGGAAGCGGGAAGTCGAAGTAGATCTGATCGCCCGCGTGGATCATGAAGTCTGGAGGAGACTCCGCGCGCAGGAGCGCGCGAAGCGGGGCGAAAGGGCTTTGCAGGATGGGCGCCGGCTGCCACCAGGCCGTACGCTCGAAGACGAGCTCGAAGAGACGGAGGATCGGAGACGGCGCGCCTTCCGGCGCCGGGCCGCGAGGCGGACGGCCGCCGAGACGGGCGACGAGGCCGCGCACGGCGTCGCGGGCTGCGACGCCGAGGCCCCACGAGCCCCGCGCGAGTCGCAGCGCCCACGCGCCGAGCCGCGATCCGCTGCCGGACAGCAGGTGGAGGGCTGCAAAGACGCCGAGCGCGCTGGCCGCGACGGCGCCGGCCTGCGTGAGCGAGACGACGGACAGGTTGCAGCTCGCATGAAGAAAGCTGAACGGGGTGTCCGAGTCGGGAGCGGGGAAGGTTCGCAGTCGCCCGAGCACGCGCTGCCGACACCAACCTCCGGGCGCGTCGAAGCAGGCCTCGACCTCGTAGGCCGTGCCGGGCCGGAGGCCGGAGACCTCGACCGCGGCCGTGAAGTCACGCCCGCGTCCGAGCACGACGTCACGCTCGCGCGCGTGCCCGGAAGCCTTCACCGAGAGGCGGACTCGGCGCCGCAGCCAACCGCCCCTCACCCACAGCATGGCCGTCTCGTGCGTGACGGGTCCCACGATGAGGTGCGGCATTCGAGGGCGCTCGGTTTTCACTCCCGCCGGCAGAGCGGGACGGCGAGGGGTCGCCGCACCGCATTATGCCATCAGTTTCTGCCACGCGAGCGCCGAAGCGCATGCCGACCCGCGCCCGTGAGCGCTGGCCGGCGGCGGCGACGTCGACGAACACGATGCTTCCCGGCGTGGAGTCGTTGCGGCGCCTATGGCCGGTCTGCCGCGTTCCAGGCCATCGCTCCCGCGATCCAGTGCGTGATCTGTTCCTCCTGATCGTTCCGGTGCAGGTGCCGGGGCGGCTGCGCGAAGGTCTCGTAGGGGCGACACCGCAGAACGACGCGCCCCTCCTTCTCGGCCATCGCTTGGTGCGGTGGGTGCGGACGAATTCACGGCGCTCGGACGGGAGCATGTCGCGGTCGGTCGGAGCGGTGAACGGGGAGAGCCACCCGCACGGCGCGGCCGCTGCCGGCTCGAGCGAAGCGCAGGGCCTATCCTGGTGCAGCAGCATGGAGTCCGCCGCCACCTCGCCCCCTCGAGCGGCTCGGCACCATCGAAGAGGTCGCCGAGGCCCTCTCCAGGGAGACAGGCGTCACCGCGCGGGGACGCCGCGGGTGCCGGACGGCCTTCAGCTCGGGGTCGCGTTGCCGCGGCCCTCGGCTGCTCCGACCCGTGTGACCGCAATCGTCACGGGGTGGGTGTATCCGTGAAACGGCTCGGGCCTGGTGGCCCGCCCGGTCGGCTCCGTGCGTCCTACCGGTTGCGGACGTGGTACGGCGACGAGGAGTGACGGAGGGAGCGACCCGAGCCTCCGCGTCCCGGCAGCGGAGACCGAGCGGGGAGCACAGGCGCGGTGGGGCCTCGCAGCGGGGATCCTCGGCCCTTCTCCTGGTCGGCAGTCCGGGGCCCGGCGCATGGTATAACCGGCACACGGCTGCCGAGTCCTACGCCAATCGGTGGAGGTCCGGAGGACCCGCCTCGAGAGAAGGTCGCGTGCCCGGACCCAGACGACCGAGATGGCTCACGAAGGAGTGGCCTCTGCCGAGGGCGCGGACGCGACGCGCATGGCCCCGACAACGGGCGCAGGCATCGACGCACGGCTGCTGCGCGTGCGCCGGATGCGCCACGATCGCGATCGATCGAGCCCGGCTCGAGGCCTGGAACCCTTCGTGTTGATCGAGGTCGACGCCTTCTGCCGCCGCGTGGAGCAAGACCTCGGCGGCCTCGTCAGCGCCCTCCAGCAGGTGACGGAGCGTGAGGGCGAGGAGGAGGAGAGGGCATGGGAAGAGTCGCTTCCACGTCTGGCGGATGTTCTTCGCCACGATGCGCTGAAGGGATTCCACCTGCATCTCGAGCGCCGTGGCGAGCTCTCGCTCGAGTACCGCCTTCCGGCATCCTCGTCGTGGGCCGACACCG
>CAYOIG010000729.1:0-2516 GCA_964403915.1 uncultured Myxococcaceae bacterium | reverse complement strand
TTCCCGGTAGATCGCGCGGGCATCGGACATGCGGCGAGTATACTCGCCGCCGATGCAGATCCGGACGCTGCGCGGAGACGAGCACGAGGCACTGCTCGACCTCCTCGACGGCTGGGAGCTGCCGGATGGCTGGCGGGGCCGCGACTTCTTCCGTCGCTGTCTCGAAGACGAGCCCGGCTTCCGGGACGAGAACGTTTGGGTGGCAGAAGCCCGGGGCCGGCTCGTCTCGTGCGTGCAGATCTTTCCGCGCCGGCTGCGCGTGGGGGAGGCCGCCATCCCGGCCGGCGGCATCGGGAGCGTCTTCACCGGCCCCGAAGCGCGAGGGAGCGGCGTCGCGAGCGCTCTCCTCGAGCGCGCCGCGCAGGCGATGCGCGAGCGCGGGATGCCGCTCTCGTTGCTCTTCGCCACGAGGCTCGGCTTCTACGGGCGCCTTGGCTGGGTGTCGTGGCCGGGCTCCCGCACGCTGCTGCGTCCAGTGCCGGAGGCAGCCGGCGACAGGGACGACGCGACGCACAGGGCCCGAACCTTCGAAGCGGAGCGCGATCTGGCGGCGGTGAAGCGGATGCATGAAATCTACACCGGATCGCGTCAAGGGACGGCGATCCGGAATGCGGCCGACTGGCGGGCGTCGCTTCGGATCGGGGGCAACCCACTGGAGCAGTTCCACGTGGCGCTCCGGGACGGTGAGGCAGTGGCCTATGCGCGCGCGACGGTGCTCTCGGGCTTCCTCGTCATCACGGAGCTCGGCCGGGTCGCGGATGCCGCCGCGCCACTCGCTCTGCTGGTGCGAGGCCTGCTCACGCCCTGCGCGGCCGACCCGCTCGCCCGGCCCGGCCGGCCCTCGGCCGAGCTGCGCAAGCTCGGCGTGGCGCCGCCTCTCTTCGACGCGGAGCTCGAGACGGAGCTCCGCGCCTGCGGTGTCACCCTCGACACCTACCCCGATCCGAATGCCATGTTTCGTGTTCTCGATGCGCCGGCCCTTGCAGAAGCGGCCGGCACACGCGTCGCGCCTGGAGAAGACGACGCGGCCCTGCTGCGCCGGATCCTGCCGCCGGAGCGTTTCTGCTACTGGGCTGCCGATCGGTTCTGAGAGGCGCGCACGGGGCGTCCGGGGGCCGGGCAGCAAGGCCGGCGGTACCTGCCTCGCGGGAGAGTCTGCGGTACCGTGCCGCGGCCCCGGAGCCGATGGCTGGGCCCCGGGCGCGCGCCCGTCCCAAGGAGAACGCATGACCGCTGCACCCGCACGCCTTCCCTTCAAGGTCGCCGACCTCTCTCTCGCCGACTGGGGACGGCGCGAGATCCGCCTCGCCGAGCACGAGATGCCGGGCCTCATGGCGCTGCGTGCGCGCTACCACGGCAAGAGGCCTCTTGCCGGTGCGCGCATCATGGGCAGCCTGCACATGACGATCCAGACCGCGGTGCTGATCGAGACCCTCACCGACCTCGGGGCCGACGTGCGCTGGGTGAGCTGCAACATCTTCTCCACCCAGGATCACGCGGCAGCCGCCGTGGCGGTGGGGCCGGAGGGCACGGCCCAGAAGCCGCGCGGCATCGCGGTGTACGCCTGGAAGGGCGAGACGCTGGAAGAGTATTGGTGGTGCACGAAGGAGGCGCTGGTGTGGCCCGACGGCAAGGGCCCGACGCTGATCGTCGACGATGGCGGCGACGCGACCCTCTTCGTGCACAAGGGCCGCGAGTTCGAGAAGGCCGGCAAGGTGCCCGATTTCGATCCGAAGGAAGACCCGGAAGAGTGGGGCATCATTCTCAGCGTGCTGCGCGAGGAGCTCGCTGCCCACCCGGGCCGCTGGACGACCGTCGCCGAGGCGATCCGCGGCGTCTCCGAGGAGACCACCACCGGCGTGCACCGGCTCTACCAGATGGCGAAAGACGGCACGCTGCTCTTCCCCGCCATCAACGTCAACGACTCCGTCACCAAGAGCAAGTTCGACAACATCTATGGCTGCCGGCACTCGCTGCCCGATGGCCTGATGCGCGCCAGCGACGTCATGATCGGCGGCAAGCTCGCGGTGGTCTGCGGCTTCGGCGAAGTGGGCAAGGGCTGCGCGCAGGCGCTGCGCGGCCAGGGTGCCCGCGTGGTCGTGACCGAGATCGACCCCATCTGCGCGCTGCAGGCCGCGATGGAGGGCTATCAGGTGACGACGCTCGACGAGGTGATCGAGGAGGCCGACATCTTCGTAACCGCCACCGGCAACCGTCACGTGATCGCGGCCGAAGACATGCACCGCATGAAGGACAAGGCGATCGTCGGCAACATCGGCCACTTCGACAACGAGATCGACATGGCCGGCCTCAAGGCGGTTCCTGGAATCAAGCACGTCGAGATCAAGCCCCAGTACGACGAGTGGATCTTCCCCGACGGGCACAGCGTGCTGGTGCTGGCGGAAGGCCGGCTGCTGAACCTCGGCTGCGCCACCGGGCATCCGAGCTTCGTGATGTCGGCCTCGTTCACGAACCAGGTGCTGGCCCAGCTCGAGCTGAGCCAGAATGCCGAGAAG
>CAYOIG010000728.1:0-4251 GCA_964403915.1 uncultured Myxococcaceae bacterium | reverse complement strand
TCGCGCTCGCGCGCGTCGGTGATCCTGCGGTCGGCAGCCCCGTGCTCGAGACCCTCGGCAAGATCTCCGGACTCGTCGCGTTCGGCCAGCGCCTCGAAGAGAGGCGCAAGCGCGACCCGGCCTTCGCAGCGCTGCGTATCGACGAGCAGTATCGCGCGGCCGGGCCGATCGACGGGCTGCGCGTGCTCGGCCCCCGCGAGCTCGAGATCGTGCTCGACGACCCCTACCCGCAGATCCTCTACTGGTTCGCGATGCCCTTCACGGCGCCCGTTCCCTGGGAGGCGGTGGCGACCTACACCGGAGAAGGCGGAGCCGAGAGCTTCGCCGAGCATCCGGTCGGCAGCGGCCCCTTCGTGCTCACGCGCTACGACAAGCGCAGCCGGATCGTGCTCAGCCGGAACGAAGCCTGGTATGGCGTGGTGCATCCCGAGTGGAAGGCACCGGCGGCGACCTATCCGTCGGAGGGCGCGCCCGGAGACGCCGAGGCCGGCCTGCTCGACCCCGTCTACGTCGGCCGTCCGCTCCCGTTCCTGTCGCGGATCGAGCTGCGCCGCGAGAAGGAGCCGATTCCGACCTTCACGAAGTTCCTGCAGGGCTACTACGACGCCTCGGGGGTGATCAAGGAGAGCTTCGACCGCGTGATCCAGAAGGGGGATCTCTCGCCCGACATGCGCGCCCTCGGCATCACGCTCGCCCGCTCGGTGGAGCCCTCGATCTCCTATCTCGGCTTCAACATGGACGATCCCGTGGTCGGGTCGAAGGGCGGCGAGCGCCCGCGGAAGCTGCGGCAGGCCATGAGTCTCGCCGTCGACTCGAAGGAGTTCCTGCGCCTGTTCGCCAACGGGCGCGGCGTGCCGGCACAGACGCCGATCCCGCCGGGCATCTTCGGCTACGACGCGGCCTACGTGAACCCTTTCCGCCAGCCCGACCTCGTGCGCGCCGCCGCGCTGCTGGCCGAGGCGGGCTATCCCGAGGGCATCGATCCCGCCACGGGCCGGCCGCTCCATCTCACGTTCGATGCCGGAGACACGGGCGCCGCCGCGCTGCTGCAGTTCCAGTTCTACACCAATGCGTGGCGGCGCCTCGGCCTCGACGTCGAGGTGGCGGCGACGAGCTACAACCAGTTCCAGGACAAGGTGCGCCGCGGTGCCTACCAGATCTTCACGTGGGGCTGGGTGGCGGACTACCCCGACCCCGAGAACTTCCTGTTCCTGCTCTGGACACCCATGGGGCGCACCCATGGCGGCGGGCCGAATACGGCCAACTACTCGAACCCGCGCTACGACGCGCTCTTCGTGCGCATGAAGGCGATGACCGACGGTCGTGAGCGGCTCGGACTCATCGACGAGATGCGCACCATTCTGCAGCAGGAGCGCCCCTGGATCGAGAACTACTACCCGGAGCGCTATGCCCTGTATCACGGCTGGGTGAGGAACGAGAAGCCGGCGGGTCTCTCGCTGCCCACGGCGAAGTACCTCGACGTGGACGCCGATCTGCGCGCGCTGCGCCGGGCCGAATGGAACGTGCCGATCACCTGGCCCGCGTGGGCACTGCTCGGCCTGCTCGTGATCGTGGTGGTTCCGGGTGTCGTCACCTTCCTGCGGGAGAGACAGTGATGCTGGCCTATCTCGTGCGCCGTGTCGTCGCAGGAGCCGTGACCATCCTCGGGGTGCTGCTCTTCCTGTTCGTGCTCTTCTTCCTGGTGGCCCGGCCGGAGGACGTGGCGCGCAAGGCTCTCGGCGAGCGGGCACCGCAGCAGGCGGTGGAGCAGTGGATCAAGAACCACGGCTACGACCGGCCGCGCTTGTGGAACCCGGACCAGCCCTCGGAGACCATGCTCGTCGACCACTTCCGCCGCATGCTCAGCTTCGACTTCGGCGCGAGCGACGCCGACGACGTGCCCATCTCGAAGCGTCTGCGGGAGGGCATCGGCCCGAGCCTCTCGCTCACGTTGCCGCTCTTCGTTCTCGGCCTCCTGCTCGGGATTCCGCTGGCGCTCCTGGTGGCCTTCTTCCGCGACACCTACATCGACCGCACGGGTGTCGTGATCTGCGTGCTGCTGATGAGCGTCTCGGCCCTGCTCTACATCATCGGCGGTCAGTACCTGCTCGGGAAGATGCTGCGCTGGTTCCCGATCTCCGGCTTCGATCCAGCCCCGGCGGTGATCGCGCGCTTTCTCGCCCTTCCGGTGATCGTGGGCGTGATTGCGGGCCTCGGCGACAGCATCCGCTTCGATCGCACGGTGTTCGTCGAGGAGGCCGGGAAGGACTACGTGCGGACGGCGCGCGCCAAGGGGGCGGGGGAGGGGCGCATCATGCTGCGCCATGTCTTCCGCAACGGCCTGATCCCGATCCTCACGCAGATCGTGATCGCGATCCCGTTCCTGTTCACGGGCTCGATCTTGCTGGAGTCGTTCTTCGGCATCCCGGGTCTGGGCTCGATCACGGTGGATGCCATCAACGCCAACGACTTCGCCACGCTCCGAACCATGGTCTTCATCGGCTCGCTCCTCTTCGTGATGGGGCAGATCCTGACGGACGTGAGCTACACGCTCGCGGATCCGCGCGTCCGGCTCGAGTAGGAGGAGGCGTGACCTCGCACGTGGTCTCGAACCTCGTCGTGCTGATTCTCGTGGCCGCGGGCGTCTTCGCGCTGCTACGGCTGCGCGGCAACCGGCTCTGGCGTGAGGCGGGCGCCGAGCTGCTGCGCCGGCGGCCGGTGGCGCTGGCGGTCGTGGGGCTCTTCGTGCTGCTCGCGCTGCTCGACTCGGTGCGCTGGCAGGGAGGCGACACCGCGGCTGCCGGGGCCGATGCCGTGGCGCGCTTCGAGGCGCGGAGCCTGATCGACCGGCTCTTTCCCGACGACTTCAGGGAGAAGAGCTACTCCGCGCCGCTGGCGGAGACGGAGTTCTACGACCACGCCCCGCTGCGTCATCCCGGAAGGCACCTGCTCGGCACCGACATCCTCGGCCGCGACGTGCTGCATCTGACGCTCAAGGGCTCGCGCGTGGCGCTTCTGGTCGGCGGCTTCACCAGCCTCATCGTGATCCCGCTGGCGCTGCTGACGGGCATCTGTGCCGGCTACTTCGGCCGGCGCATCGACGACGCCTTCTTCTTCGTGAGCTCGACGCTCGCCTCGATGCCTGGGCTCCTGCTGCTGATCGCGCTCATTCTCGTGCTCGGGCGCGGCCCGGTGCAGGTCTGCCTCGCCCTCGGCGTGACGAGCTGGGTCGGGTTCGCTCGCGTGGCGCGGGGCGAGACGCTCAAGCTCCGCGAGCTCGACTTCGTCCAGGCGGCGCGGGCCCTCGGCGTCTCGGAGGGGCGGATCCTGCTGCGCCACATCCTCCCGAATCTCATGCATCTCGTGATCATCACGTTCGTGCTGCTGTTCTCGGGCCTCGTGCTCTCCGAGGCCACGCTCTCCTGGCTCGGCATCGGCATCGACGGGAGCTGGGGGCAGATGATCGACCAGGCGCGGGACGAGCTCTCTCGCGATCCCGTCGTCTGGTGGAACCTCGCTGCGGCCTCGGTCGCCCTCTTCGCGTTGGTGCTCGCCGTGAATCTCGTGGGCGATGCGGTGCGGGACGTGCTCGATCCCCGCACGCTGCGGGAGCGCCAGTGACGGAGCCCGTTCTCGAGGTGCGCGACCTCGCCGTCTCGTTTCCGCAGGAGCGCGGCCGGGTCTGTGTGGTGGACGGTGTCGATCTCGCGATCGGACGCGGCGAGGTGATGGCGCTGGTTGGTGAGTCGGGATGCGGGAAGTCGGTGACGGCCCTCGCGATCCTGCGTCTCGTGCCGCGCCCGGGAAGGGTCGAGCGCGGCACGCTCCGGCTCGAAGGGCGAGATCTGCTCGCGCTGCCGGTCGCCGAGATGCGCGCCCTGCGCGGCCATCACGCAGCCATGATCTTCCAGGAGCCGATGACGAGCCCCAATCCGGTGGTGAGCGCGGGGGCGCAGGTGGTGGAGGCCATCCGTCTCCACGCGCGTGCGAGCCGCGCGCAGGCCCGGCAGCGCGCGCTGGCGCTCTTCGAGCAGGTCGGTATTCCCGATCCGGCGGACCGCTTCGATGCCTATCCGCACCAGCTCTCGGGGGGGATGAAGCAGCGCGTGATGATCGCCATGGCGCTCGCCATGCGGCCACGGCTGCTGATCGCCGACGAGCCGACGACGGCTCTCGACGTCACGATCCAGGCGCAGATCCTCGACCTGATGCGCCAACTCCGCGCGGAGCTCGGTACGGCCATCTTGCTCA
>CAYOIG010000727.1:0-5652 GCA_964403915.1 uncultured Myxococcaceae bacterium | reverse complement strand
GCGCTCGCCGGAAGTGCCGCGGCCCAGGCCCCCGAGGAGCTGCTCCGCGAGGAGGAGAGCGCTGCAGCCACCCCCGACGGCGGCCGTTGGTGGGAGCGGCAGGCGGCAACCGGAGACTGGCTCGGCCGGCGGACGGAGCTCGAGGAGCGCGGGCTCGAGATCTTCGGTGGCTATGCCGCGGAGGCGTGGGGCAATGTGCGCGGCGGCCTGCGCACCGGGGCCGTCTACACCGGCCTGCTGAGCTGGGGCGCGAGCCTCGACCTCGAGCGCCTCGCTGGCTGGAGAGGCGGCAGCGCGAGCACGACCTGGCTCTGGCTGAGCGGAGAGGACGCCTCGGAGGAGCTGGTGGGGAACCTCTTCACCGTCAGCAACATCGCGGGCCTGTCCAGCGTGCGCCTGCTCGAAGGCTGGCTGCAGCAATGCCTCTTCGATGACGTCCTCTCGGTGCGGGTCGGCCAGATCACGGCCGATTCGGAGTTCGCCGTTTCAGACGCGGCCAGCCTCTTCCTCAACTCCACCTTCGGCTGGCCCGGGCTCCTCGCCATCGACGTGCCGGAGGCTTCGCCGGTCTATCCGATGGGCGCGCTCGGCGCACGGGTCGCCGTCGAGGCCTCGGAGTGGCTCGGCCTGCGCAGCGCCGTGTTCTATGGAGGCCCCTTCGCGCAGGATGGAGAGCAGCGCGGCTTTCGCTGGGGCCTCGACGAAAGCGCCGGCTGGCTCTGGGTGAGCGAGGCGCAGCTCGACTGGAGCCCTGGCGAGCCGTCCGTCGCCCGGCCGGGTGGCGCCAGGGTCGGCTTCTGGCTGCACTCGGCCGACCCCCCGGCCGACGAGGCAGACCTCGGGGATTCGAGCGGTCACGGCTTCTATCTCGTCCTCGATCAGCTGCTCGTGCCCGAGCCGAGCGGAGCCGCGGTGGTGTCCGCGAGCACGGCCGAGGCGCCGGGCGACGGCACGCAGGCAGACGAGGCCGTGCAGGGCTCTCCTGGTTCGCGCGGGCCGCCTATCTACCGGGAGACGACAGCGTGATCGGCCTCTACGTCGACACGGGCCTCACCTACACCGGCCTGCTGCCCACCCGCGACACCGACACACTCGGCATCGCATTCGTCTACGGCGGGCTCACACGCGATGGCAAGGCGGCGATCGCCGACGAAGGATTCGATCCCGCCGGCGCCGAGATGGTGATCGAGGCGACCTACCGCTGTCGCCTCACACCCTGGCTCAGCGTGCAGCCCGACCTTCAGCTCGTCCTCGACCCTGGCGCGACACGAGATCTCGGCACGGCCCTCGTTGCCGGCACGCGCGTCTCCGTCACGTTCTGATCGGCAGGCGACAACGCCGCGCCCCGCAGGCCTGCGCAAGCGCCGGCGGCCCCGGCCGCCGCTACCGGCGGATCTGCACCTCGTACAGCTCCTGCTCCTCGATGATGCGCGTGATCTCCTCTTCGGAGAGCGTACCGGTGGCGTTCACGGTGATGGACTGCTCCTTGCCGGTGCCGGTGTCGCGAGCCGAGGCGCTCACGATGCCGTTCCCGTCGATGTCGAAGGAGACCTCGATGGCCGGATCTCCCTTCGGCGCCGGCCGAATGCCCGCGAGCACGAACTCTCCCAGCAGATCGTTCTCGGACGCCGTCTCGCTCTCCCCCTGCAGCACCCGGATCTTCACTGCCGACTGGTCGTCGCGCGTCGTCGTGAAGGTATGCTGCTTGCGCACGGGCACCGTCGTGTTGCGCTCGATCAGCCGCGCGAAGTGCCCGCCGAAGGTCGCGATGCCCAGAGATAGCGGCGTCACGTCGAGCAGCAGCAGGCTCTTGTCCTCGCTCAGCAGCGCCTCGCCCTGCAGGGCCGCGCCCACGGCCACCACCTCGTCGGGGTTCACACCCTTGTGCGGCCGCTTGCCGAACACCTCGGCCACCACGTTCTGCACCAGTGGCATGCGGGTCTGACCGCCGACCAGGATCACCTGGTCGATTTCGTCCGGCCGCAGCTCGGCATCGCGCAGGCACTGCTCCACGAGCTTCGCGGTCTGGCGCACGATGTCGTCCACCATGGCCTCGAGGGCCGGGCGGCTCAGCTCGAGGTTGAGATGCTTCGGCCCCGCCTCGCCGTTCGCGATGAAGGGCAGGTTGATCTCCGTCGCATCGCGTGCGGAGAGATCGCACTTGGCCTTCTCCGCCGCATCCTTCAGCCGCTGGAGCGCCATGGGATCTCCCGAGAGGTCGATGCCCTCGGCCTGCTGATAACGCTCGATCAGGTGCGCGACGATGCGACGATCGAAGTCCTCGCCGCCGAGAAAGGTGCTGCCCCCGGTGGCCAGCACTTCGAGAACGCCACTACCGAGCTCGAGGATCGAGATGTCGAAAGTGCCACCGCCGAGATCGTAGACCGCGATCTTCTCGTCCTTGCGCTTGCCGAAGCCGTAGGCGAGCGCAGCCGCCGTCGGCTCGTTGATGATCCGCAGCACCTCGAGGCCGGCGATGCGTCCGGCGTCCTTGGTGCACTGGCGCTGGCTGTCGTTGAAATAGGCCGGAACGGTGATGACGGCATCCCGCACGGGCTCGCCGAGGGCCTCTTCGGCAACGCGCTTCATCTCGCGCAGGATGATCGAGGCGATCTCCGGGCAGGTGAAGACCTTCTCCCCGAGCCGGATGCGCGGATCTTCGTTCGGGCCCTTCACGACCTCGTAGGGACAGAGCGAGACCACCTGCTGCGTCTCGGGCGAATCGAAGCGGCGCCCGATGAGGCGTTTCGATGCGTACACGGTGTTTCGCGAGTTGGTGATGGCCTGCCGCTTGGCGAGATGCCCGACGAGCCGCTTGCCATCGGCCGTGAGCGCGAACATGGACGGTGTGGTCTTGTAACCACCAGCGTTCGGCAGCACCGTCGGCTGGCCGTTCTCCATCACGGCCACGCACGAGTTCGTGGTGCCCAGGTCGATGCCGATCACGCGGCCCATGCTTCCCTCCTGCCCTTCTCGCGGCTCAGCTGAGCGCCCTGAGCTCTGCGCGAGTGGCACTGTCCTTTGGATCGATTCGCAGCGCGGCCTCGAACTCGCGGCGGGCGTTCGCCACGAGTCCGGCCGAGCCGTAGATCTTGCCGAGCAGGCGGCGATGCTTCGCATCTTCCGGCACCAGCTCGCAGGCACGCGCGGCATACTCCTTGGCGCGCTTCAGGTCCTCGCCCAGCAGCAGCGCGAGTCGGGCCGCTTCGTAGTTCGCCGCCGGATCGTGCGGACGGGCAAGAAGCGCCTCTTCATAGAGCCTCAGTGCCTCGCGGTGATCGCGCCGCTCGAGCGCCCTCTCGGCCTCGCTCGCGAGCTGCTTCCCACGCTCCTCGCTGGCCTTGCGCTGTATGCCCCCGAACGACTCCTTGAAGGCCTGGTTTGCAGGGTCGAAGGCAATCGCGAGGCGCACGCTGGCAGCGGCCTCGAGCCAGCGGCCGGCCCGAGAGGCGGTCATGCCGGCCTCGAAGAAGCTCTTCGCCCGGCTCTTGCGCTGGGCGAGGTGACGCAGGTGCGTGGGATGCAGCGCGGCCCGGCCGCGCCGGGCGTCGCGCGTGCGCGTGTCCCCAGCGGCGGGCGGCGCAGCAGCCTCGGGCTGCAGCTCCTCGAGGCTGCGCTCGACCTCCGCACGGGTCGTCGGGTCGGAGAGGAGCTCGTACGCCTCGGCGATGCGCCCGAAGACGCGCTCGAGCCGTGCGGCAAAGGGGCCGATCTCGCGCCGGAAGTAGCGATCGGGATGGAACTCCTTCGAGAGCTCGAAGTAGGCGCGCTTCACGGTCTTCGCGTCCGCTTGGCGCGGGACGCCGAGAAGCTCGTGGTAGGGCCGTTCGAGTCGGGCCTCGAAGTCGAGAATCCGCTGCTGGGCCTCGATGGGCAGATCGAGCTCAGGATCGAGCTGCGCCTCGGTTGCCGCCGCTTCGGGCGGGTCGGCCTCGCCCACCGCCAGCAACCCGAGCTCGAGCCAGTGCTCGAGGCAGCGATCCACCTCCGACGGCGGCAGGCCGCCGATCTCGCGCAGCACGGCCCACGGGGTTTGTCCGTCCACCCGCGACAGCAGGTAGCCCTCGGCCGGAGACAGACGAAGCCGGCCCGCATCGCAGCCCGAGGCGAGCCTCGGCACCCGTGCGGTCTCCGCCCTCGCCGCTCGCAGCTCCATGGACTCCTCGCCCGGGCGAACCCCGTCTCGTCCTCAATCGGCGAGCGGCGGGCGGAAGCTGAGACGCAGATCACGTCCCCGTGGGGCCTTCAGAAAAGAGCAGAACGGCACCCGCTAGGCGGTCGGAAGGATGCCCAGGATCACGCGCTCGAGGATGGCCTTCTGAGCGTGGAGCCGGTTCTCGGCCTGGTCGAAGACGAGGCTCCGGGGCCCATCGAGCACTTCGTCGGTGATCTCCTCCCCGCGGTGGGCCGGCAGGCAGTGGAGCACGAAGGCCTCGGGCGCGTGCTTCATGAGGCGGGCATTGAGCTGGTAGTGCTCGAAGAGCGCGCGCCGCTGGGGCGCCTCGTCCTCCTGCCCCATGCTCGTCCACGTGTCGGTATAGACGAAGTCGGCGCCGCGCACGGCCTCGACCGGATCCTCGCTCCATGAGATCTGCGCCCCGCTCTGGGCGGCCCGCTCTTCGGCGCGGCGCCGCACGCGCAGTGCAGGCCGGTGGCTGGCGGGCGTGGCCAGCCGCAACGTCAAGCCCAGCACGGCGGCCGCCTCGAGCAGCGAGTTCGCCACGTTGTTGCCGTCGCCGACGTAGGCGATCACGGCCTTCGCGAGATCGGCGCGCTCGGCCACCGTCTGGAGATCGGCCATGGCCTGACACGGGTGCAGCAGATCGGTCAGGCCGTTGATCACCGGGATCGACGCGACCTGCGCCATCTCCTCGACCAGCGCGTGGCTGAAGGTGCGGGCCAGGATCGCGTCGACCCAGCGCGAGAGGTTTCGCGCCACGTCGGCAGGCGCCTCGCGCGTGCCGATCCCGATCTGCTCCGGCAGCAGCAGGATCGCGTGGCCGCCGAGCTGGGTCATCGCCGTCTCGAAGGTGACGTGCGTGCGCAGGGACGGCTTCTCGAAGTACATCGCGAGCGTTCGCCCTTCGAGGGTGCGGGGGCGCCGGCCCTGGCGCTGCAGATCCTTGAGCGCGCGCGCCCGCGCGAGAATCCCGCGCAGGTCGTCCGCCGGCCAGTCGCAGAGTGCGAGGAAGTCCTTCGGCATCAGCATCCGATCAGGGTGCCGACGCCAACGTCGGTGAAGATCTCGAGCAGCACGGCGTGCAGCATGCGCCCATCCACGATGTGGGTGCGCGCGACGCCTCCTTCGAGCGCCTCGAGGCAGCACGTGACCTTCGGGATCATGCCTCCCACGATCGTTCCCTCCTCCACGTGCCGGCGCACGTCCACCGCCGAGATCCGGCGCAGGAGCTTTCCGTCGCGGTCCTTCACGCCCTCGACGTCGGTCAGCAGGATGAGCTTCTCGGCGCGGAGCGCCGCCGCGATGGCACCGGCCGCCTCGTCCGCGTTCACGTTGTAGGTGATGCCTTCGGCATCGACGCCGAGCGGGGCGATCACCGGAACGAAGCCGGCATCCGCGACGGCCTGGACCACGCTGGCGTCCACGGCGGTGACGCCGCCGACGCGTCCGAGATCACGCCCCTCGACCAGCTT
>CAYOIG010000726.1:0-4395 GCA_964403915.1 uncultured Myxococcaceae bacterium | reverse complement strand
GCACCGGCGGACCCGGCAGGTAGGGGCCCGCCGCGGCCACGCCATCTTCTGCCGCACGAGACCGGCGGGGGGATAACCCCCCCCCCATGAGGGAGAAGACCGCGGCGAGCACGCTCGCCGCGACACATCGGCCTGCCGCCCCACGCCCGGCGTGGCGTCGCTGATCCCCCGTTTGCATGCGCCCGCGATGCTCCTGTTTCCGGTCTGCGTCGCGGCGGTGGGGGGAAGCCGCGGCCCGGCCCGGTATTCCGACTCTCCAATCGGCTGGCAAGGGCCCGGCCTAGAGTGCCACGACCTCGGTCACCTCGGGTATCGCCTCCCGCAGACGGGCCTCGATGCCCAGCTTGAGCGTCGCCCGCGAGCTGGGACAGCCGCTGCAGGATCCCTGCATGTAGAGCTCGACCCGCCCCTCGTGATACCCGGCGAAGACGACGTCGCCGCCGTCCATGGCCACCGCAGGGCGAATCTCCTCGTCGAGCACGCGCTTGATGCGGTCCTCGATCTCGCCGCCCGCTGCGCCGGGCTGGGCCGCGAAGGCGGGCCCCAGAGCGGCCTCGCCCGATTCCACGAAGGCCTTCACGGCCTCGACCACGGGCTGAGCGAGATCCGTCCACTCGACGTCCTCGCTCTTGGTGACCGTGATGAAGTTCGAGGCGATGAACACGCCCTTCACGCCCGCCACCGCGAACAGGCGCGTGGCGAGCACAGAAACCTCCTGTCCGGGAGACGCGTCGAAGAACGCACTGGCCTGGCCCGCCACGAGCGGCGTGCCCAAGACCCACTTCACGCTGTTCGGATTGGGGGTGCGCTCCGCATGCATGCGGAAGCCGGGATCGAGTGCCATCAGCATCACCTCCGCTCGCCCAGAAAGTAGGCGCTCCGGCGAGAGGTGCCAACGCCCCTCGGGTGCGGTGTGGGGTCATCGCCCTCGGGGAGCGGCCCCGGAGCCGGAGACCAGCGCCTCGACGTCGCCCGGGCTGCAGACGAGATGGCCGAGCTCCCGCGCCCGAACCTGCTCGCGGGGGCCGTTGTAGCCCCATGCCGCCAGCACGCACCCTACACCAAGAGGCGACACTGCTTCGAGGTGGTTCACCTTGTCGTCCACGAAGGTGAGCTCCGGGAAGGGAAGGCCGAGGCGCTCTTGCAGCAGGCGAAGGTGAGCCACCTTGCTGGCCCCGGTCTCCTTGTCGAGAACGAGGGCGTCGGGGAAGATGTCTGCAACGCCCCAGTCGGCGAGCAGCGTGCGCACGGAGCTGCGGTCTTTGGCCGTGGCGATCGCAAAGTGCACGCGCCCCGCGCAGCGGCGGAGCACGGCGAGAAACGCTGCGTACGGCGGCGTGAGCGCGCGCCAGCCTGCGGGATCGGCCGCGGCGAAGGCCGCGCGCTGCGCATAGAAGCAGCGATGGAAGGCCTCGAGCCAGCCGGCAGGCCGTGCCTCGCGAAAGACGTCGTACGCCTCCTGATCCGGCAGGCTGGTGCCCTCGTCGAGGGCGGCGAGGGCGACGCCGAAATCCTCGGCGCGGTTGCCGAGCGGCATGAGCGAGAGAAAGCCCTGGTAGAGCACCGGCCGCTCGAAGCGTCCGAGACGCGAGACGGGGCAGAGCGCTGCGTAGGCACGCAGCGCCACTTCGAAGCATTCGGGTGCGCTGTCGGCGATCACGCCGTCGAAATCGAGAACGAGGGCCTGCACGGCGGGATCTGTAGCAGCCCGGCCCGACCGACGAACCCGGGCCGGCCTCGGGTAGACTGCGCGCCATGACGTGGAAGCCCGAGCTCGGCGAGATGGAGCGGCGCGCCGCGCTGGCGCGGCGCATGGGCGGCGAGGAGCGCGTGGAACGCGCGCGCGCCGCGGGGCGCCTCCCGGTTCGCGAGCGCATCGAGAAGCTGCTCGATCCGGGCTCCTTCCACGAGACGGGCATCCTCGCGGGGCGCGGTGAGTACGACGCCACGGGCCGGCTCACGGCCTTCCCGCCCTCGAACTTCGTCTGCGGCACCGGGCGCATCGAAGGCCGGCGCATCGTCGTCGGCGCCGACGACGTCACGGTGCGCGGCGGCGCGGCCGCCGGCGCCGTCGGCAACAAGATGGGCTGGGCCGAGAAGGCGGCGCGCGACCTGCGCCTGCCTCTGGTGCGGCTCGTGGACGGAACCGGCGGCGGCGGCAGTGTCAAGCAGCAGACGACGCTGCGGCGCTCCTACGTGCCGTGGATCCCCGACTGGGACGTCTCGGTCGAGATCCTCTCGCAGGTGCCAGTGGTGGCGGCGGCGCTCGGCCCGGTGGCGGGCCTCGGCGCCGCGCGCGTCGCCGCAGCGCACTTCTCGGTGATGGTGCGCGGCACGAGTCAGGTCTTCGTGGCCGGCCCGCCCGTCGTGCGGCGCGCCTTCGGCAAGGAGATCGACAAGGAGGCCCTCGGCGGGGCAGACCTCCACGCCCGCGGCAGCGGCGTCGTGGACAACGAGGCCTCGAGCGAAGAAGACGCCTTCGCGCAGATCCGCCGCTTCCTCTCCTATCTGCCGAGCTCGGTCTGGGAGTCGCCGCCGCGCATCGCCACGGACGACGATCCGGATCGACGCGAAGAGGCGCTGCTCGAGATCGTTCCGCGGGAGCGTCGCAAGACCTACGACGTTCGCAGGCTCCTCGCCCTCGTTCTCGATCACGGATCGATCTTCGAGTTGGCGCGCCATTTCGGCCGCCCGCTGGTGACGGCGCTCGCGCGTCTCGACGGCATTCCGGTGGGCGTGCTGGCCAACGACCCACGGCAGCTCGCGGGCTCGCTCGATGCCGATGCCTCGCAGAAGCTGGTTCGCTTCGTCGACTTCTGCGACGCGTTCCATCTTCCGGTCGTGAACTTCGTCGACAACCCGGGCTTCCTGATCGGCGCCGAAGCCGAGCGCCGCGGCACGGTGCGGGAGGGCGTGCGTGCGCTGCTCGCGGTGTATCAGGCGCGCGTGCCATGGGTGTCGGTTCTGGTGCGGCGCGTCTTCGGCGTGGCGGGGGCCGGCCACGGCCCGCACCACCGCCTCAATCTCCGCTACGCATGGCCCTCGGGCGAGTGGGGCTCTCTCCCGATCGAGGGCGGGGTCGAAGCGGCCTATCGCAGGCAGCTCGACGCCTCGGACGATCGCGAAGCGCTGCGCGCAAAGCTCGAGGCCGAGCTCGCCTCGCTTCGCTCTCCCTTTCTCACGGCCGAGGCCTTCGGCGTCGAGGACATCATCGATCCGCGCGACACGCGGCCGCTGCTGGTCGAGTGGGCACGCCGGGCGCACGAGATCGAGGCCACGGCGCTGGGGCCGCGGGCGCGGGGGCTGCGGCCGTAGCGCAGGGCAGATCTACGCCCTCCCGTCCCATATCTCCAGCACCGCCGCGCCACGGATGCGATCGCGGGCGAGGTCGAGCAGCGCCTCGTTCGCGTTCTCGAGCGCATGAGCGGTCGTATGCGTCTCGAGCGGGATCTCGGCGCCGAGCCGAAGCAGGGCCTCGCCGTCCGCGCGCGTGTTGGAGGTGACACTCCGAAGCGTCTTCTCCTGGAACAGATGGCGCGGGTAATCGAGCGGCGGGATCTGCGAGAGATGGATGCCGGCCACCACGAGCGTCGCGCCGCGATCGAGGGCAGTGAGCGCCGCCGGCACCAGCTCGCCGGCCGGCGCGAAGAGAATCGCAGCATCGAGGGGATGCGGCGGTGCGTCGAAGCTGCCGCCGACCCAGGCCGCGCCGAGGGTCCGCGCCAGCTCCTGGTGTCGTGCGTCGCGGCTGAAGACGTAGACCTCGCATCCGCGGTGTCGCGCAATCTGGATCACGAGATGTGCCGAGCCGCCGAAGCCGAAGAGGCCGAGCCGTGCGCCGGGCGCGGTGTTCGCGCGAACGAAGGCGCGATAGCCGATGATGCCGGCGCAGAGCAGCGGAGCGATCGCGCGCGCCGGCAGGTCTTCGGGAAGCGCGTAGACGAAGGCCTCGTTTGCGATCACGTACTCGGCATAGCCACCGTCGACGTCCCAGCCCGTGAAACGCGGGTCGAGACAGAGATTCTCCGCACCGCGCGCGCAGAAGCGGCAGATCCCGCACGCGCGATGGAGCCAGGCCACGCCTGCGCGAGCTCCCGGCGCGAAGCGAGACGTGCCCGGCCCGCGCAGGGCGACGCGCCCCCCCCCCTCGTGCCCCGGCACGAGGCCGGCGCGCCGCGGCGCGAGATCTCCCTCGACGACGTGCAGGTCCGTACGGCAGACGCCGCAGGCCTCCACGCGAATCAGCAGCTCGCCGGGGCCAGGCTCGGGCCGGGGCCTGTCGGCGAGCCGGAGCGGCCGCGCTCCGATCGGCGCCGGCGTGGCGAGCACCATGGCGCGCATCGTGGGATCCGATAGCAGGAACCGTCCCGCGGCGCGATGCGCCGGCCCGTGCTC
>CAYOIG010000725.1:0-2309 GCA_964403915.1 uncultured Myxococcaceae bacterium | reverse complement strand
GTCTCGGCCTGGAGCGGGCTGCGCCCCCTGATCGCGCAGCCCGGCAAGCTGCCCACCGAGATCTCGCGCCGCGACGAGATCTGGGTCGGTCCAGCAGGCGTTCTCACGATCGCAGGCGGAAAGCTGACCGGCTACCGGAAGATGGCCGCCAGCGCCGTGCAACGGGTGGCCGAGAGTCTCGGCACGAAGCTGCGCGAGACGTCGGCCGAGGAGCCTCTCCCGGGTGGAGATTTCGCGGGCGATCTCGACACCCTCGCCGGTGCGCTGGCGCGCGGCTTCGGTCTCGATCGCCTCGCCGCGGCGCGTCTCGCCCGTCTCTACGGGGCCGAAGCCGAGGCGGTGGCCAAGCGCGGCGCAGCGCCCGTTCTGCCGGGGGGCCGCGTGCTCGAGGGGGAGATCGCCTGGGCGCTCGAAGAGGAGGGCGCCGCGACCGTGAGCGACGTGATCCACCGCCGGACGCGTGCGGCGCTCTACGAGCCCGCCGAGCGAACGGCCCTGGTGCGCCCGGTGGCCGAGCGCATGGCAGCGCGGCTCGGCTGGAGCGCTGGCGTGCTGTGGGAGGAGATCGCGCTCACGATGGGCCATCTCACGCGCGCGCTCGCCTTCCGGTCGGAGCGCGCCTGAGCCCAAGGGGCTGGCCCAACCGCGCACGGTGGCAAGCCGCGGCCGGCTTCGGGCATGCTCTTGGACCGTGAGCCAGAGTCCGGCCAACGCGCGCCGCTTTCTCGTCTTCGTTTCCGATCGGATCGGCGACGTGATCTTCTGCACGCCGGCGCTGCGCCTGCTGCGCGAGGCCGAGCCGGGGGCGTGCATCGACGTGATGGCACAGAGCACGGCCGCGGCGGAGGTCCTGGGCAACAACCCCTGCGTCGACCGCGTCTTCCTGCACACCGAAGCGCAGACCGTCGCCACCAGCACGCGCTACGACGTGCTCCTCGATCTCAAGTGCAACAAGACCGCGCGACAGGCGGCAGAGCTCTTCGCCCTGCCCGCGCAGCGCCGCCAGCGCGCGGGGCAGGAGCACGAGGTCGAGGTCGCCCTCGCCTGCGTCGAGCGGGTGACCGGCTCGCGGCGCGGCACGGCGCACCGCCCCTACGAGCTCTACCCGGGCACCTCGGAGACCGCGCGCGCCGGTGCGCTGCTGGCCGCTGCGGGCGTGGGCTCGGACGACGTTCTCGTCGGGCTGCACATGGGCTGCAATCGCGTGGCGCGGCGCGGCTGGAAGCTGTGGAAGCCGCTCACGCACCCCAAGGCCTGGCCCGTGGAGAGCTTCCGCGCGCTCGAGGCGGAGCTGCGCCGCGTCGTGCCCCGCCTGCGCCTCGTGCTGACGGGCAGCCCGGGCGAGAGCGTGCTCGGGCGGCGCCTGCTCGATGCTGCGCCGGGAACGATCAACCTGATCGGCAGGACGTCGGTGCTGGAGCTCGCCGCCATCATGCGGCGGCTCCGGCTCTTCGTGACGGCCGACACCGGCCCGCTTCACGTCGCATGCGCCTCCGGCGTTCCGATCGTCGCCCTCTTCGGCGCGACGCCGGTGTCGTGGTTCGGTCCGTGGCCGCCGCGCCCGGATCGCCAGGTGCTCGAGGGCGATCCGGTCGCGACGATTCCGGTCGCGGCCGTGCGGGAGGCCGTGCTGGCGCAGCTACGCGATGGTCGAGCCGCGGATCACGCCGCGACCGCCTCGCAGGCCTTGGCGCAGCGCTCGCAGGCCTCCATGCACACCTTGCAGGGCTCGTGATGCTCCGCGTGCTTCTTGCACTCGGCCGCGCAGTCGCGGCAATACTGCGCGCAGGCGGCCACGAAGGCGCGCATCGTCTTCGAGGGTGACGACGCGTAGCTCGCCACGCGTTCGAGCGCGGTGCAGACGGCGCTGGTCTCGAGCACGTGCTGGAGACAGCCGTGCAGCGAGGTGTCTCCCTTGCCGAGCAGATCGACGCAGTGCCGGATGCAAGCCTCCCCCGACTGCACGCAGTCGTTCGCGGCCTTCACCAGCGTGTCGAGCTTCGGATCACGCGGCGCCGTCGCCGGGGCCTCGTGATTGTGCTCGTGGGTCTGCGCCCGCGCGCTCGTCGCCGCCATCGTCGCGGCCAGCGCTGCCGCTCCTGCCAGGAACTCTCGCCGATCCATCGAGGGCCTCCGAAGAAATGGATGAGTCGCGCAACGATGTCACGGATCGGAACGACCGCCAACGCCGCGATCCGCGCGCAGATCGACCGCCGGCGCTGAGGCCCGTGCTCAGAGCGTGGCCGTAGGGCCTTCGTCGGCGGGAGCAGGAGGCGGCGACGGCGGGCTCTCGGGGGCGGCCGTCGGCA
>CAYOIG010000724.1:0-3111 GCA_964403915.1 uncultured Myxococcaceae bacterium | reverse complement strand
CTGCTGCTGGCCGCCCTGCTCGCGCTGCTGCGCGCCGTGCCGCTCAAGATGCTGCCCTTCGACAACAAGAACGAGTTCCAGGTGCTGGTGGATACCGACGAGGGGACGACGCTCGAGCGCACCGACGCCATCGCGCGCCGGCTCGCAGAGGTGCTGCGCCGCGCGCCCGAGGTGCGCGACGTCGCGCTCTACGTCGGAACGGCGAGCCCAATGGACTTCAACGGCCTGGTTCGTCACTACTTCCTGCGGCGCGGGCCGAACGTCGCAGACCTGCGGGTGAGCCTCGCAGGCAAGCGGGAGCGGGCGATGCAGTCGCACGCGATCACGCTGCGGCTGCGGAGCGAGCTCGAGCGCGTGGCGCGCGAGGCGGGCGCGCGCATCGCGATCGTCGAGGTGCCCCCCGGGCCGCCGGTGCTGGCGACGCTCACGGCCGAAGTGGTCGGCTCGCCCCAGACGCCCTACGCGCGCCTGCGCGACGGCGCCCGGGTGGTCGAGGAGAGGCTGCGCGCCGAGCCCCTCGTACGCGACGTGGACTCGAGCGTCGAGGCCGCGCAGGAGCGCCTCGTCTTCGTGACGGACCAGGAGAAGGCCGCCCTCTCGGGGGTCTCCTCCGAGGACGTGCTGCGCACGGCCGCAATCGCCCTCGGCGGCTTCGACGCGAGCTGGCTCCACGAGCCAGGAGAGGTGAATCCGCTGCCGATCCGCCTCCGGCTCTCGCGCGCCGATCGCTCGGGCGAGGAGGCGCTGCTCTCGCTCGTCGTGAAGGGGCGGCCGGGGATCGCGAAGCTGCGCGAAGCGGGGGGCACGCGCGATGCGCCGACGCCGCTGGTCCGCCTCGGCGAGCTGGGCCGCTTCGAGCGCCGGCCGGCCGAGCAGGCCATCTATCACAAGAACCTGCAGCGCGTGGCCTACGTCTACGCCGAGACCGCAGGGCGCGCGCCCGCGGAGGTGATTGCGGACGTGGGAGCAGATCTGCTCGCGCCCGGGGCGCCGGCTGGCGGCGGCGTCGCCACGGCCAGCGAGCCGCGCCCGCTCTCGGGCCGGAGCTATCTCTCGAACGGCGGCGGCGTCCCCTGGGCGTTGCCGCCCGGAACATTCGTTCGCTGGAATGGCGAAGGCGAGTGGAAGATCACCCTCGACGTCTTCCGCGACCTCGGCATCGCCTTCGGCGTCGCGCTCGTCGGAATCTACTTCCTGCTGGTCGCCCAGACCGGGAGCTACGCCATGCCGCTCGTGCTCATGATCTCGATCCCGCTCACGCTGATCGGGATCCTTCCCGGCTTCTGGCTCCTCGACGTTCTCGCCGGCGGCCCGGTCGGCGGCTTTCCCAACCCGATCTTCTTCACCGCCACGGCGATGATCGGCATGATCGCCCTCGCCGGAATCGCGGTCCGCAACGCGATCCTGCTGATCGAGTTCGTGCACGTGGATCTGGCGAGCGGGGTGCCGCTGCGCGCGGCGCTGCTGCGCGCCGGCGCGGTGCGCACGCGGCCCATCCTGCTGACGGCCGGCGGCGCGATGCTGGCCGCGCTCCCGATCACGCTCGATCCCATCTTCTCCGGGCTGGCGTGGTCGCTGATCTTCGGCCTCTTCGTCTCGACGAGCTTCACGCTGGTCGTGATCCCGGTGGTCTACGAGCTGGTGTACGCAGGGCGCCCGGGGCACGGCCTGCCGGCGCCCGCGGCGAAGGAGATCGCATGACGCAGCGCCTGCGCGGCGCGCTCCAGGTCGGCGCCGGAATCGCGGCGGTGGCCGTCACCGTGGCCTGGCTCTCGGGGAGCTGCGGGCCGAAGATCCGCCCCGGCGAGGTCACGGACGACAGCAGCGCGACGGCTGCCGGGGGATCTCTCGTCGCAGTCGAGCGCAGCATCGTGCCCGTGGTCGAGACCGCGAGCGGCACGATCCAGTCGGCTCGACACACGACGGTGTCGTCTCGGATCCTTGCCCGCATCGAAGCGGTTCGCGTGCGGGCAGGATCGGACGTGAAGGAGGGCGACGTTCTCGTCGTGCTCGATGCCCGCGATCTCGAGGCGCGCGTGCGCGAGGCACGGGAGGCGGGAGCGGCCGCGCGCTCGCAGCTCGATCTCGCGACGAGCGAGATGCGACGCATCGAGCAGCTCCGAGAGGCCGGCGTGGCCCCGCAGCGCGAGCTCGACCGCGTGCGCTCGGCCCGGCAGGTGGCGGCGGCCGAGGTCGAACGCGCGGGGCAGCGGCTGCGCGACGCCGAGGCCGGGCTCTCGCATGCCGAGATCCGCTCGCCGGTCTCGGGCCGCGTGGTGGACCGCCTCGCCGAGCCGGGGGATACGGCCGCACCCGGGTCGCCCCTGCTCCACGTGTACGATCCCGGCCTGTTGCGGCTCGAAGCGCCGGTGCGCGAATCGCTGGCGCAGCACCTCGCCGTCGGGCAGCGCGTGGCCGTGATCGTCGAGGCCGCCGGCGAGCAGCTCGCGGGTGAGGTCGAGGAGATCGTGCCCCAGGCCGAGCCCGGCTCACGGACCTTCCTGGTGAAGGTCCGCTTCCCGCCCAGCCCGCGCATTCTCGCGGGCATGTTCGGCCGAATCGGCGTCCCGGCCGGAGAGCGCGCGCGGCTTCGCGTGCCCGAAACGGCGGTCGAGCGCATCGGCCAGCTCGAGTTCGTGACCGCCGTCGTGCCCGACGGCAGCGCCGAGCGGCGGCTGGTGACGACGGGCGCCCGCGATGCCGACGGCAAGATCGAGGTGCTCTCCGGGCTCGGCGCGGACGAGTCCGTGCGGCTGCCGAGGCCGTAGACCTCAGCCCTTCGTGGCCGGCGGCGCGGGCTCGGGCAGCGTCATGAGCTCGTCCTCGCGCTCGAAATCGACGTACGGGGGCAGCAGGCCCTTCAGGAAGACGCGCCCCTCGACGCGGTAGCGCACGCTCTTGGCCTTCTGCATGGCCCATACCTGACGGAAGACGTCCAGCAGCGTGGTCGTCGCGTTCACCGAGATCACGGCGTCGCCGAGACGCGGCACGGTGACGGAGTCTCCGCTCTGACCGCGGGCCAGTCGCTGGCCGTTCACGTCGAGCTCGAAGCGCAGGCCGTCCACCTCGAGCGGCCGCTCGTTCGGGTTGGTGATGCGCAGATCGACTTTG
>CAYOIG010000723.1:0-3811 GCA_964403915.1 uncultured Myxococcaceae bacterium | reverse complement strand
CGCATGGCGGCTCTCGAAGCACCGCGTGCTCACACGACGCGTCACGGCCGTCGAGGCCCTCGGCGCAGCGACCGTGCTGTGCGTCGACAAGACGGGAACGCTCACCGAGAACCGCATGACGATCGCGCGGCTCTCGGCGGGCGGCACCTTGCTCGACCTACCGCCGGCCGGCACGGCCTCGCTGCCCGAGGAGCTTCACGCGCTGGTCGAGTTCGGGATCCTCGCCAGCCAGCGAGATCCCTTCGATCCGATGGAGCGGGCCTTCCACGCGCTCGGCCAGGAGGCGCTGGCGCAGACCGAACACCTGCACGGCGACTGGATGCTCGTGCGCGAGTATCCGCTCTCGCCCGCCCTGCTGGCGCTCTCCCACGTCTGGCGCGCGCCCGAGGGCGG
Organism: uncultured Myxococcaceae bacterium; assembly: GCA_964403915.1. Taxonomy (GTDB): domain Bacteria; phylum Myxococcota_A; class UBA9160; order UBA9160; family UBA9160; genus MYXO. The sequence continues at coordinate 3,418 of CAYOIG010000723.1, read as the reverse complement.
CGGTCGCGTGATCGCGGCCAAAGGGGCTCCGGAAGCCGTCGCGGATCTGTGTCATCTCCCAGAGAGCGGGCTCGCGGCGCTGCGTGCCGAGGTGGACGCCATGGCCGCGGACGGCCTGCGCGTGCTCGCCGTTGCCCGGGCCTTCTTCGCGGAGGGAGAGCTCCCCGAGGGCCAGCACGACTTCGACTTCGAGCTGCTCGGCCTCGTGGGCCTCGCCGATCCGGTGCGTGCGGCCGTGCCCGGCGCCATTGCCGAATGCCGCCGTGCGGGGATCCGCGTGCTGATGATCACGGGCGACCATCCGGAAACCGCGCGCAGCGTGGCGCGCGCGATCGGCCTGCCGTCCGGCGACGTCGTCCTCGGTGCGGAGCTCGATGCGATGGAGGCTGCGGCGCTCGGGCGCCGGCTGCGCGAAGCCACGATCGTGGCGCGGGCCGTGCCCGAGCAGAAGCTCCGCATCGTCTCGGCCCTCGAGGCCGGCGGAGAGATCGTGGCCATGACGGGCGACGGCGTGAACGACGCGCCCGCCCTGCGGGCCGCCCACATCGGCATCGCCATGGGCGCGCGCGGCACCGACGTCGCACGTGAGGCCGCGGACCTCGTCCTCACGGACGACGACTTCGCCTCCATCGTCGGCGCGGTCGGTCTCGGCCGCCGCGTCTTCGACAACCTGCGCAAGGCCGTGGCGTACATCCTCGCCATCCACGTTCCGATCGCCGGCATGTCGCTCCTGCCCGTGCTGTTCGGCTGGCCGCTCGTTCTGCTGCCGATGCACATCGCCTTTCTAGAGCTCGTGATCGACCCCTCCTGCTCGGTCGTGTTCGAGGCCGAGCCAGCCGAGGCCGACGTGATGCAGCGCCCGCCGCGTCGCAGCGAAGCGCCGCTCTTCGACACGCGTCTCGTCGCGTGGAGCCTGCTCCAGGGGGCGAGCGTGCTGGCCGTGGCGCTGGCGATCTTCGGCTGGGCGTTCGTGCGCGGTGGCGCTGGGGCGGAGGAGCAGGCCCGAGCCCTCTCCTTCACCGCGATCCTCTCCGGGAACCTCGCGCTCATCGTCACGAACCGTTCGTGGCACGAGGGCGCGATCGCGACGCTGCGGCGTCCGAACGCTCCGCAGGGCTGGGTGCTGGGAGGAGCCGCGGCCTTCCTGACGCTGATCCTCGCCTGGCCCGTCGCGCGTGCGACCTTCCACTTCGCGCTTCCGGCCAGCTCCGACATGGCCGTGGCCATCGCCAGCGGCGTGCTCTGCCTCGGCTGGTTCGAGGCGATCAAGCGCGTGCGGCCGCGCTGGCTTCGCGGAGCTGCGCTCGCCGCCCGCAGCGTGTAGGGTGCGGCTGTCCGGACTGCGCTGCGCCGCGAGGAGCCTCCCATGTTACGCACGGTTCTCACCCTCAGTCCCCGCGAGGGCGCGCGCGAGACGGTGCTCGCGGCCTACCACGAGTCGGGGATCCTCGACCTCGCGGTGCGAGAGGCCGGCTGTATCGCCGCCGAGGTGCAGGTGACGGCAGATCCCAATGGCCCGATCGTCATCACCTCGCTCTGGGCGAGCCGTGCGGAGTACGATGCCTGGGGAGCCCACCCTGCCCGCACCGAGCTCGCGGGGCGGCTGCTCTCCCTGCTGGCAGACGCCCATCTCGACGAATACGAGGTGATCGCGCGCGCCGCGCGAGGCTGAAGTATCCTCGCACGGTCGGCCCGGGATTCGTACACGGCACGCACCGCGTGCGCGGGGGCGGTTCCCATGAAGGCGAGAAGGCGCGGCCTCGGGAAGCTGTCGGTCCTCGTGATCGCGCTGCACGTCGCGACCGCGGACGCGACGCCGCCAATGGGCTTCGAAGCCGAGCGCGAGGAGATGGTCGCGCGCCAGATCGAGGCCCGCGGCGTGCGGGATCCCCGCGTTCTGGCCGCCCTGCGGCGCGTGCCGCGACACCACTTCGTGCCGGAGGAGCTCGCAGCGCTCGCCTACGAGGACCGCCCGCTGCCGATCGGCAGTGGGCAGACGATCTCGCAGCCCTACATCGTGGCGGTGATGACGGAGCTGCTCGGCGCTACCCCGGGAGAGCGCGTGCTCGAGATCGGCACCGGCTCGGGCTACCAGGCGGCCGTGCTGGCCGAGCTCGGGGCCCGCGTATTCAGCATCGAGATCGTGCCGGCGCTGGCGGAGCGGGCGCGCAGGCTGCTCGCAGCAGAAGGCTACGGGCAGGTGGTCGTGGTGGAGGGAGACGGCTGGCTCGGTCTGCCGGAGAAGGCGCCCTTCGACCGGATCCTGGTGACGGCGGCTCCCGAGCACGTGCCCGAGGCCCTCGTGGCGCAGCTCCGGGTCGGGGGGCGCATGGTGCTCCCCGTCGGAGGTGAGGAGCAGTGGCTGCGCGTGCTCGAGAAGACCGAAGACGGAATCCGCGAGCAGGAGCTCTTCCCGGTTCGGTTCGTCCCGATGGTCGAGGGCCCGCGCGCACCCGCGAAGTGATCCGAGCCTCAGCAGGCTCCGCGCACGCAGAGGTAGTCGAGGCTCTCGCGCAGATCGGCGCCGGAGTCGAGGGCTTCGAGATCGGCCTCGGGTGCGATGCCGGCGAGCACCCGCTTCACGATCGTCTCGTCCTATTCGCTCTGCCCATCGCGCTGTCCCCCCGGTGACACGGAGAGCGCGTAGCCCACGCTGCTACGGCAAAGGGTTGCCGCAAGACGCTCGCGCTAACCGGCCGCTCGCTTGCGGGCGGCCCGAGTTGAGCGTGTGGTTAGATTTCGACCCTTCACTAGCCGGACCTGAAGTTTGTATCCCAGCGCCGAGGCATAGCGTTGCAGTGTAGCGATCGACGGGGAGTGCTTCGAATCAGGAGATTCCAGCCGTGCCACCGCAGATTGGGTAGTGCCGATGCGGACTGCCACATCGGCCTGCGTAAGCCCTGCCGAGGTGCGGGCCTTCAGGATCTCGTCCAGAAACTCGAACTCCTCCGCAATGCTGTCGTATTCACGCTTCACCTCCGGGCGCGCCAGTGCCTGAGATCTGAACTGCTTAAGGTTCTTTCTCATTCCTTACCTCCTTCATTCGCCGTCTGGCGATCTCACGTTCCTTTCGAGGAGTCTTCTCGGACTTCTTGGCGAACTGGTGAAGCATCACGATTTGTCGGCCGACCAGCGTGCAGAAAAAGATACGGGCGATGCCTTCGGCGGCTCTCAGTCTCAGCTCGAAAAGCCCTTGCCCCATGGCCCGCGTGTGTGGCATGCCGAGATCGGGCCCATAGGTCTCCATTCGCTCGGCGTATCGCAAGAACCGCGCCAGGAAGCCCGCCGGAAGACACAGGATTTCTTCCTCTAGCGACGTGCTGTAGAAGGTGATCTTCCAGGTCACCGAACGAATATAGCACATATGCGATATGCAAGCTACGACCCCTACCGAGGCATCCAAAGAGGTATCCGGACT
>CAYOIG010000722.1:0-7843 GCA_964403915.1 uncultured Myxococcaceae bacterium | reverse complement strand
GCTCGAGGTGGGCTGCCGGATGACGGTGATGCGGCTCGCGGATCGGAGCCTGCTGCTGCACTCCGCAGTGCCGCTCGATCCGGCGCTGCGGGGCGAGCTCGATGCCCTCGGCGCCGTTCGCTACGTCGTCGCGCCGAGCCGTGTCCACCACCTCTACGCCGGAGACGCCCTGCGGCACTATCCCGAGGCGAGGCTCTGGATCGGTCCGGGCGTGGCGGAGAAGCGTCCCGATCTCGCGTCCGCGACGGTCCTCACCGACGAGGCGCCCGCCGAATGGGCCGGCGAGGTGAGCCAGCTCCACTTTCGCGGGCGGCCGTTCGAGAACGAGGTGGTCTTCCTGCACCGCCCGAGCCGCACGCTCGTGATGTGCGACCTCGCATTCAACTTCGGACCGCGCGCGCCGCTGCTGACGAGAATCACGCTGCGCATGATGGGCGGCTACGGGCGCTTCCGCCCGTCACGGCTCGATCCGTTGCTGATCCGCGATCGCAAGGCCGCCCGCGAGTGCATGCAGCACATTCTCGCCTGGGACTTCGATCGCATCGTGATCGCCCATGGCGAGGTTCTCGAGAGCGGAGGCAAGGAGGCGTTGCGCGCCGGCTACCGCTGGCTCCTCGAAGACTGAGCGCAGCGGCTACGCGTAGTGGCTGCGCCGCTTGACGACGATCTCCCGGTCGAGCTCGAAGATCTGCGTGCGCTGGTAGCCCGCCGGCGCCTCGTCGCTGGCGACCGCCCCCTCCGACTTCTCGAACTTGTGCCCGAGCAGCCGGGTGGCGAGGATCCCAACGTCCGGACGCGACGGGTGATCGCGCTTGCCGAGAACGAGCGTCGCGGCGAAGACGGTATCGCCCGCGAAGAGCGGCGCCGTGTGTCGCCCGGTGGTGTAGACGAGGTCGCCGAGGGCATTGTCGTGGACGTCGGGGCAGGAGAGGCCGAGGCAGAGCGTGAACGGGATGCCGCCGAAGATGATCAGCCGGCCGCCCACGTACTGCTTCGGGTTGAGGTCGATCATGTGCTGGTTGCAGTGCACCTGGCTCGTGTTGTCGAGCACGGCAGTCAGATGGATGTGCTCCGTGGTCATGGTTCGCCCGCGCCAGTGCTCGATGCGGGTACCCGGCTCGAAATCCTCGAAGTAGGTGTCGGGGCTCGAGAGGTGCGCGAGGGCCCGGTAGTCGCGGCCCGCCTGGTGGGGCGGCAGCCAGAGCTCGCAGGCGATTTCGTCCGGCGCGATCTCGCCCTCGTCCACGGGCTTCGACTCGTCCCGCTTCCAGACCTGCACCTTGCGCTGCCAGGCCATGACGATCGCCTCGTCGCTCTCGCCCACGTTCTTGCGGGCCGTCGATTGCACGTGGACGACGCCGAGCTTCGGATTGCTGGAAGACGGCCTAACGCCCAGCACCTTCGTCTCGACCTCGATCGTGTCGCCGACGTAGACGGGCGCCCCGAAGCGCATGTCGATGTACTCGAGGTTCGCGCGCGCGTTCTCGGAGACGTCCTCCACGGTCTGGCTGAACGCGACGAGCATCGTCAGACCGGGCGGGACGACGAGGCCGCGGTAGCCGTAGGCGCGTGCGTAGCGCGCGTTCTTGGCCAGCGGGTTGGTCGTCATGGTGAACTCGGTGAAGGTCGCGAACAGGCCCTCGGTGACGGTCTTGCCACCCTTGTGGCGGAAGGTCTGCCCGAGGCGGAAGTCCTCCAGGTGGTTGCCGGTGATCTTCCGGAGGATGCGAGGGGGCTGGCTCACGCGCGGACTCCTTGGGCGGCTTTGCGGTGAAATGGCTTCGGGGCGCGGATTCTAGCGTCCCCCGCAGGCTTGCCGAGGTGGCGTGCTGGAAGGCCGGGGGAGCCGCCCCTACGCTTGCGCCATGGCCTTGCTGAGCGAGAACGCCCGGCGCGTGCTCGAGGCACGCTACCTGCTTCGGAACGAGAACGACGTGCTCACCGAGGACTTCGAGAGTCTGTGTGCGCGAGTGGCCCATGCCGTGGCGCAGGCGGAGACGGAGCTCGGCGGCGATGCGGCCGCGCTCGCAGAGCGCTTCCGCGATGCCCTCTCCCGTCTCGAATTCCTTCCCAACTCGCCGACGCTCATGAACGCCGGCACTCCCGTGGGGCAGCTCGCGGCCTGTTTCGTGCTCCCGATCGAAGACAGCCTCGAGAGCATCTTCGAGGCCGTGAAACGCATGGCCGGCATCCACCAGTCGGGCGGCGGAACGGGCTTCGACTTCTCGCCGCTGCGGCCGGCCGGCGACGTGGTGCGCGCCACCCACGGCATCGCCTCGGGTCCGGTCTCCTTCCTCTCCGTCTTCGATGCGGCCACGGGCGTCGTCAAGCAGGGCGGGCGGCGGCGCGGCGCCAACATGGGCGTGCTTCGGATCGATCATCCGGACGTGCGCGCCTTCATCGCAGCCAAGGAGGACCCGACCCGCTGCAACAACTTCAACCTCTCCGTCACGACCACGGATGCCTTCTGGCGGGCCGCCGATTCCGGCGCGCAGTGGCCCCTCGTGAGCCCGCGCACGGGGCAGGTGACGGAGCGTCTCGATGCCCGCGCGCTGCTGCGCGAGATCTCGGTCCACGCCTGGGAGAGCGGCGATCCGGGCGTGATCTTCCTCGATGCCGTGAACCGTGCGAACCCGACACCGAAGCTCGGAGCGCTCGCGGCGACGAATCCCTGTGGCGAGCTGCCGCTGCTGCCCTGGGAGGCCTGCAACCTGGGCTCGCTGCGGCTCGATGCCTTCGTCACGAACGGTGCCATCGATTGGGAGCGACTCGACGCGGCGGTCTCGCTGGCGGTGCGCTTCCTCGACGACGTGATCGAGGTGAGCGCGTATCCCTATGCGGAAATAAGCGCCATCACGCGCGCCAACCGCAAGATCGGCCTCGGCGTGATGGGCTTCGCCGATCTGCTGGTCGATCTCGGCATCGCCTACGACTCTCCCGAGGCCGTGCGAACGGCGGAGCGCCTGATGGGCCGCATCCATGCCCGGGCCGAGGCGGCTTCGGCCGTGCTGGCGGAGGAACGTGGCGTGTTCGCGAACTACGCCGGCTCCCGTGCGCAGACCCGGGGCCTGCGCCTTCGCAACGCGACAGTCACCTCCATCGCACCGACCGGAACGCTCTCGATCCTCGCCGGCTGCGCCGGCGGCATCGAGCCCTTCTTCGCCCTCTCGTTCGTCCGTCACGTGCTCGATGGCCAGCGCCTCCCCGAGACCAACGCGCGCTTCGAGCGGGCGCTGCGGAGTGCCGGAGCGCTCAGCTCCGATCTGCTGGCGGAGGTGCGGGCGCGGGGCTCGGTGCGCGCGGTGGCGGCGGCGCCGGAGGCCGTGAAGCGCCTCTTTCCCACGGCGATGGATCTATCGCCGGCCTGGCATCTCTCGATCCAGGAGGCCTTCCAGCGGCACGTGGACAATGCGGTGTCGAAGACCATCAACCTTCCGGCCGACACCTCTCCGGAGCAGATCGAGACCATCTACCGGGATGCTTGGCGACGGGGGCTCAAGGGCGTGACGGTCTTCCGCGAGGGCTGCAAGGGAGCTGCCGCCGTTCTCGTGCGCGGCGAGAGCGGGGCGCTCGAGGCGGCGCCGACCTTCTCGGGCGACTGCGCAGACTCGCGCTGTACCTGATCGGCCCGGCTCGGGTATGCTGCGCACGCTCGCTCGGAGGGCCGCCGCTTGATCGTCGCCGTACCGAAGGAAATCGCAGCCGGAGAAAGGCGCGTCGCGCTGACGCCGGAAGGCGTCAAGCAGCTCGTCGCCGGGGGCGCCGAGCTGGTGGTGCAGTCTGGAGCCGGCGAGACGGCCGGCATCTCCGACGAGGATTTCCGCCGGGCCGGCGCACGGATCGAGGAGGATGCCGAGAAGCTCTTCGCGGCCGCCGATGTCCTGGTGAAGGTCGAGGCGCCCGAGGCGCTGCCCGGGGGCGGCCATGAGGTGGACCGGCTGCGGCAGGGCGCGACCCTCGTCGGTTGTCTGCGCCCGCTCGATCGTCCCGAGCTGGCACAGCAGCTCGCGGCCCGCGGCATCACGGCCTTTGCCCTCGAGCTGATGCCGCGCATCACGCGCGCCCAGAGCATGGACGTGCTCTCGTCGATGGCCACGGTGGCGGGCTATCACGCCGTGCTGATCGCCGCGTCGCTGCTCCCGCGGCTGTTTCCGATGCTGGTGACGGCCGCCGGGACGCTCACGCCGGCGCGCGTGCTGGTCGTGGGCGCGGGCGTCGCAGGCCTCCAGGCCATCGCCACGGCGCGGCGCCTCGGTGCGGTGGTCGAGGCCTACGACACGCGGCCGGCGGTCAAGGAGCAGGTCCAGAGCCTCGGCGCCCGGTTCGTCGAGCTCCCCATCGAAGCGGCCGACGCCGAGGACAAGGGCGGCTACGCGAAGGCGCAGAGCGAGGAGTTCTACGCGCGTCAGCGCGCACTGCTGGGCGAGCGCGTGCGCGCTGCGGACGTCGTGATCACGACGGCGCAGGTGCCGGGCCAGCCCGCGCCGCTGCTGATCGATGCAGAGACCGTCGCCGGCATGCGGGCGGGCTCGGTGATCGTCGATCTCGCCGCCGAGCGCGGCGGCAACTGCGCGCTCACGCAGCCCGGCCGCGAGATCGCCGTTGGCGGTGTCACGATCGCCGGGCCGCTCGGCCTTCCCAGCCGCCATGCCTTCCATGCGAGCCAGCTCTACGGTCGCAACGTCACGACCTTCCTGCTGCACCTGATGAAGGAGAGCGAGCTCCACCTCGACCTCGAAGACGAGGTGACGCGCGGGCCCCTGCTCACGCACCGGGGCGAGATCGTGCAGGCGGCGGTGAAGCAGAAGCTCGGGGCGTGACGGGGAATCCGGCAGGGCCGGAGCGGGCCAGCCCGCCCCCGAGTTCGCAGGATCAGCGCGGCCTGGCCTCGCGCGCGCGGAAGGCATCCACCAGGACCGTCGGCCCCGCGAGCATGGGGGCCGCGATCAGCGGGTCGGGCTGGTTGTAGCGGCGCGTCGATCCGTCGAAGGCGCAGTAGATGCCGCCGGCCTCGCGCACGAGCAGGTCTCCGGCGCAGACGTCCCACTCGTTCTTGGGGGCCACCGAGACGTTGAGGTCGCCGTCGCCGCAGGCGATGCAGGCGAGCTTCCAGGCGATCGAGCCCACCGGGACGATCTTCCGACACCAGGTAGCGTAGGCCGAGAGCTGGTCGCGGGAGATCTCCGTCCGGCTCGCGATCAGCACGGCCTGCTCGAGGCGGTCGCAGCGCGAGACGCTCCTGCGCTGCGCGGCCTCCGGCAGCGGGCTCGCAGCTCCGTCGCCGAGCTCTGCGCGCCAACAGCCGCCATCCCGGGAAGCGAAGACGACCACGCGCGCGGCCGGGTTCAGCACCACCCCCACCACCGGCTCGCCCTCCTCGACCAGCGCGATCGAGACGGCGTACTCCGGGATGCGTGCGATGAACTCCTTGGTGCCGTCCATGGGGTCCACGATCCAGGCGCGCCGCTGCTGGCTGCGGCCCGGGTCGCGGGCCGTCTCCTCGGAGAGCATGGCGTCGCCGGGAAAGGCCGCGCGCAGCCGCGCCACGATCGCGCGATCGGCTTCGAGATCGGCCAGCGTCACCGGGTTGTCCGCGGCCTTCTCCCAGCTCCGGGTTCCCTCCTGCGCGTGGCGCTGCAGGATCTCGCCCGCCTCGGTGGCAGCGGCGAGGGCGACGTCGAGCTCGTGACGATGGGGAAGCGGCATGGCGGGCGAGTATACTCGTGGCCCGAGGGTCGTCTCGGGCGCCGCCTCCGCGCAGACCCCCGCCGCTGCGGCTCAGGCCGTTCGTGCGAGGATGAGCGCGAGCACGCGGTCGCGGGCCACGTGGCGCGTGATGCGTGCCTCGAGCGGGATGGCGATGCCGTGACCGTCGCAGAGCCGCGCTTCGAGGCGTCTCGGCTCGCTCCCCTCGCTCATCGCGTCGAGCACCGATTGCCAGCGCTCCCGGTCTTCCGCCGGCATGAAGGTCTCGAGGCTCGCTTCGAGCAGACCGTCACGGGTCGTGCCGAGCAGCGCGCCGGCGGCAGGATTGGCGTCGACGATTCGGCCCGTGTGGGCGTCGACGGCGAGAAAGGCATCGGCGATGCGATCGATGGCGGCCATCACCGCGCGCCGTGCCGTGCGCGGCGCTCCGCTCTTCTGCCGCACCGGCGTCGTCGAGCGAAGCGCCGCCCGGAAGCGCGAGACGAGGGGCGCGAGCGCCTCGCGCACCTCCGCGGAGCGGCGCCCCGCCTCCTCGGCAGCGGCCTCCGACCAGGTGCCGACCAGCGCCGAGACGCGCGCCTCGTCGGCACGCAGCCCGTCGAGCGAGGGCTCGACGCTGCGACCGCGCAGCAGGGCCGAGGCGGCGAAGGAGCGGAAGCGGCGCAGGGCCTCGCTCTCCGGCATCGCCGCGCCGGGGGCGTGCGTGCCGAGGCGGACCCGCACGCGCTGGTCGATTGCTCCGCGCTGCCGCACCAGCCAGGCTGCGAGTTCGGGATCCCGGGACACGCCGCCAGTCTAGCGGCCCGGTTGCGCGCGGCCGATGCCTTCCTGCCGTCGAACGTCCTCTCAATCGCCATGGTGCCGCCGCCGATACGGCTTGCATGAGCGCCCTTCCGCCCCCCTCGGAGGCTTCGCCGCGCCGCCTGCTCGTGACGCATGCGCAGCCCGACGCCTTCGCTCCGCTGGCTCGTTCCATCCTCACGCGCACCGGCTACCGCATCGTCGGCGTGGAGGAGCTCTCGCAGCTCCCGCCGAGCCTCGCGCGCTGCCGGCCGGACCTGCGAATCGTCGACGAGCGACGCCTCGGCGAAGTGCCCGACGAGGGCGACGGCGGGAGCGTGCCGATCATCCTGCTCACAGGACGCCATGGTGTGAGTGGCGTCGATCCGCGCATCGTGGGCGCGGTCGCACGCCCGGCCGGTCTGCACGAGCTCTACCGGCTGCTCCAGACGATCCTCGAAGAGAGTCCGCGCGGTACGCCGCGGGTCCCGACGCATCTCTCGGCGCGCTGCCGCCGCAATGGTCGCGAGTGGACGGCCTCGCTGCTCTCGCTCTCGGAGAACGGCTGCCTGCTGCGCTGCACCGAGCCGGTGACGCTGCGCACCGAAGTCGAGCTCGAGTTCCCGCTGCCGCGGGCCGGGAGCGTGTGGACGCCGGCGGAGGTGGCCTACCAGCTCCCGCCGGATCTCGGCCTCGTCTTCTACTCGACGCCCGCTGCCGTGCGTCGCTCGATCGCCGAGTTCGTGCTGGAGGCGATGGCGCCGGCCTGACGGCGATTGACGGCGCCGGCCCTGGCCCGTAGCGTCGGCGGCCCATGAGCGCGCTGCGCGAGTCCCGCGTCACCACGAAGAGCCTCGAGTTCGCCCTGCTCGCGAGTGGCCCCGAGCACGGTCCGCTGGCCCTGTGCCTGCACGGCTTTCCCGACTCGGCGCTCACCTGGCGGCACCTGCTTCCGCGCCTCGGCGCGGCCGGTTGGCGCGCCGTTGCGCCGTGGATGCGCGGCTACGCGCCAACGGCCGTGCCGGCCGACGGCCGCTTCCAGACGGCCGTGCTCGCGCACGACGTTCTCGACCTCATCGATGCCCTCGGTGCCAGCGAAGCCGTCGTGATCGGCCACGACTGGGGAGCCCTCGCGGCGCACGGTGCGGCCATCCTCGCGCCCGATCGCGTGCGCCGCCTCGTGACCCTCGCGGTTCCGCACCGCGGCGCGGGCATCGCTCTCGCCACCAGCTACGCGCAGCAGAAGCGCTCCTGGTACATGTTCTTCTTCCAGACGCCGCTCGCCGAGGCGGCGGTCGCTGCGGGCGATTTCGCCTTCGTCGAGCGGCTGTGGCGCGACTGGTCGCCCGGTTACACG
>CAYOIG010000721.1:0-8349 GCA_964403915.1 uncultured Myxococcaceae bacterium | reverse complement strand
CCAGAAGTAGCCGTCCTCGTCGCGCGTTGCGCGGTCTCCCGTCACGTACCAGTCGCCGCGCCGGCAGCCCTGCGTCGCGGCCTCGTCCTGCCAGTAGCCGAGGAAGAGGCTCGGCGGCCGGCCGTACAGGGCGATGTCGCCGACCTCGCCCGGGGGCAGCACGCGGCCCTCGGCGTCGATGATCTCGACCCGGTGGCCGGGCATGGGCAGACCCATCGAGCCGGGGCGAACGGGCATGCCCGGGAAGTTCCCGATCAGCAGGATCGTCTCCGTCTGGCCGAAGCCGTCCCGAATCGTGAGGCCCGTCGCCTCGCGCCAGGCGCGGATCACCTCGGGGTTGAGCGGCTCGCCGGCCGAGACCACCTCGCGCAGGCGCGGCACGCGCAGGGCGCGAAGATCCTCCTTCACCAGCAGCCGGAACTCGGTCGGCGGGGCGCAGAAGACCTGCGGCGCCACCTCGGCGAGCAGCCGCAGCTCGGTCTGGGCCTCGAAGCGGCCGTGGTAGAGGAAGACCTCCGCCCCCACGCTCCAGGGGCCGAAGAGCACGCTGTAGGCCGCCTTCGCCCAGCCGGTGTCGCTGGTGGTCCAGAGCCGGTCGTCCCCGCGCAGGCCGAGCCAGTGCGTGCCCGTCAGGCGCTGGGCGAAGGTGTAGGCGTGGGAATGGAGCACGGCCTTCGGCATGCCGGTCGTGCCCGAGGTGTAGAAGACGAGGGCCGGGTCGCAGGCCCGTGTGGGGCGCTCCGGTGGATCGGGGCGCGTCGTCTCGAGCGCTGCGCGAAGGTCCGTCCAGCCGGCCGGAGCCGTCTCGCCCGGCTCGGTCCAAACGAGCCGGTTCCGGACCGTGGGAATCTCCGCGCGAACCGCGTCCACGGCCGAAGCCGCCTCGCGGCTTGCGACGATCGTCGTGGCCCGGCTGTGACGCGCCCGGTAGGCGATGTCCTTGGGCCGCAGCAGGGTCGCGCTGGGGATCACCAGGGCGGCCGCCCCGAGGGCCCCGAGGATCGCCGTCTGCCAGGCGGGAATGCGCGGCAGCATCACGATCACCGGCTCGCCGGGAGCAACCCCCAGATCGGCCAGCAGGCGCGTCATGCGCCTGGCGGCCGTGTGCACCTCGGCAAAGCCGAGCTTCACCTCGGCACCGGCTGCGTCACGCCACAGCAGCGCGGGCCTTGCCGGGCCTGCAGCGAAGCCGCCGACCACGTCGCGGGTGAAGTTGAAGCCGTCGGGAATCTCCCAGCGGAAGGCGTCTCGCGCCCGGCGCCAGCGGTCGAGGGCCGCCCCGAGATCCTCCATGCATCCTCCTCTTCGTCCGCCGGAGGGATAGCAGGGGGGGAGCGCATGGTCCCGGTGACACCCCGGCGTTTCGCCCTGTTATTCTCGGAGCCTGCGGGCTCAAGGTGCGGATCGGACGCGCCGATCTTGCGAGCGGGAGGGGCGGTGCCCCCGAGCCCCGAATCGAGGGCCGTGCCCGAATGAGTGAACGCACGCCTGCGCACGTCCTGATCGTCGACGACAGCCGTCTCGAGCGGGAGCTCGCCCGCGAGGCGCTGGAGCGGGCCTGCCGGGTGAGCTGCGCCGAGTCGGCGGAGGAGGCGCTCGAGACGCTGCGCCGGGAGAGCATCGATCTGATCCTCTCCGACCTCACGATGCCCGGCCTCTCGGGCCTCGAGCTGCTGGCGCGAACCCAGCGCGAGCATCCGGGCATCGACTTCGTGCTGCTCACGGGCAATGCGTCGGTCGAGAGCGCCGTCGAGGCGCTGCGCATGGGGGCGGCCGACTATCTACGCAAGCCGATCCAGGGCGAGGAGCTCGCCTACGTCGTCGAGCGTACGCTCGCGCGCCGGCGCCTGCGCGAGGAGAACGTCCGGCTGCGCGACGAGCTCGCTGCGCTCGAGGCCTGCCGCGCGCTCGCGCCCTGCCTCGAGTCGGGGGAGGTCTATGCGGTGGCCCTCGACGTGCTGCTGCGCACGATCTCGCGCGGGCGCGGGCTGGCGATCTTCCGCCGCACCTCGGTCTCGATGTCCGACGGCGCGGCCTTCCGCGGCTTCTCCGAGCCCGAAGCTGCGGCGCTCCGGCAGGTTCTCGCGGTCGACAAGCCCGTGAACCTCGACGGTCTCAACCGCATCGAGATCGTGACCCAGGGCATCGTGACCGACGCTCTCCGCGAGGCGGGCGTACAGGGGCCGCGCCTGCTCGTGGTGCCGATCCACGGCCGCGAGGCGGAGGCCGGCGCGCTCTGGGTGCTCGAGGACGAGCGCCGCTTCGAGGAGGCTGAGACCGGGCGTGCGCGCCTGGTGGCCGGCCACGCCGAGCTCGCCCTGCACAATGCCGAGCGATACAACCGCGCCAAGGAGCGTGCCTTTCTCGACGACGTCACCGAGATCTACAACGCGCGCTACCTGCTCGCGGCCACCGATCACGAGATCCGGCGCGCGGAGCGCTACGGAAGCGAGCTCTCCGTGCTCTTCCTCGATCTCGATCGCTTCAAGCTCGTCAATGACCGCCACGGTCACCTGGTCGGCTCGCGCACGCTGCGACAGCTCTCGAAGGTGCTCGCCTCGTGCATCCGGCAGGTGGACACGCTCGCCCGCTACGGCGGAGACGAGTTCACGATCGTGCTGGTGGACACGCCCCTCGCGTCCGCGACGCAGGTCGCCGAACGCATCCGCCGCACGGTCGAGGAGACGCCCTTCGACGGCGGGCGCAGCGGAGCCCTGCGCCTCACCCTCAGCGTCGGCGTCGCCAGCTATCCGGCCCACGGCCGCACGCGCGAGGAGCTGCTCGACCAGGCCGACAAGGCCATGTACCGGGCCAAGTCCCTCGGCCGGAACCGCGTCTGCTCGGCGTCGGAGCTGGCCTAGGACGACCCCGGGCGCGGCCTTGCGAGCGGCCGCCGATCGCCCGAAACTGCCGGCTCCGCAACGCCGGATTCGGCATCGTTTGATCGGGGTCGTCACTGTCTCAGGGCATCGATCGCGGGGCCCCCGTCGCCCTCGACGGAATGGGAGCGCTTCGCCGCAGCCACGCCTGCGGCGCGGTGACGTCCGCCCTCGTCGGCCAGGAGGTGGTCGTCGCCGGCTGGGTGCACCGCCGCCGCGACCACGGCGGCGTCTGCTTCGTGGACCTGCGCGACCGCGAGGGCCTGGTGCAGGTGGTCTTCAAGCCCGAGATCGCGGCCGGGGCGCACCAGCGCTCCGAGGCCCTGCGTTCGGAGTTCGTGCTCCTGGTTCGGGGCGTGGTCGAGCGCCGCACGCCCGAGACGGTGAATCCGAAGCTGCCGACGGGCGAGGTGGAGATCACGGCCCACGAGGTCCGCATCCTCAACTCTGCGACGCCGCCGCCCTTTGCGATCGAAGAAGACTCCGGCGCCGACGAGCTGGTGAGACTGCGCCATCGCATCCACGATCTGCGGCGCCCGCCCCTGCAGCGTGCGCTGCGGGTGCGGCACGCCCTCTATCAGTCGGTGCGCCGCACGCTCTCGGAACGCGGCTTCCTCGAGATCGAGACGCCGATCCTGGCGAAGGCCACGCCCGAGGGGGCCAGAGACTTCCTGGTGCCGGCACGCCTGCAGCCCGGGAGCTTCTACGCGCTCCCGCAGTCACCGCAGATCATGAAGCAGCTCCTCATGATCTCGGGCTTCGACCGCTACTTCCAGATCGCGCGCTGCTTCCGCGACGAAGACCTGCGCGCCGATCGCCAGCTCGAGTTCACCCAGATCGACCTCGAGATGTCGTTCGTGGGCGTCGAGGAGGTGCTGGAGGTTCTCGAGGAGGTGACCGTCAACGCCTGGCGCGAGGCCGCCGGCGTCGAGCTGCCGCGCCCGTTCCCACGCATCTCCTACTCCGAGGCGATGGCCCGCTACGGCTCCGACAAGCCCGACGTGCGCGTGCTGCTGGAGCTGGTGGATCTGACGGATCTCTTCCGCACCTCCGAGCTGCGCGCCTTCCGCGCGAACGTGGACAAGGGTGGCATCGTGAAGTGCCTGCCGATCCACGATGCCGACGCGCTCTCACGAGGAGCCATCGACCGCCTCGAGTCCTTCGTCAAGAAGGAGCTCGGGGGCAAGGGGCTGGCCTGGGTGCGTGTGGACGAGAGCGGCGCCTGGCAGTCGCCGATCGCGAAGTTCCTCTCCGAGAGCGAGCGCGCGGGCATCTCCGAGCGCACGGGCGCGCGGCCCGGCAGCGTTCTCTTCTTCGCCGCCGACGATTCTGCGAAGGCCAACGCGATCCTCGCTCGGCTGCGAACGGACCTCGGCCGTCAGCTCGGCCGCGTGGACGCGCGCGCCTGGGCGCCGCTGCTGGTGCTGAGCTTCCCGGTCTTCGAGCGCGGCGAGGACGGCAAGCTCACGTACATGCACATGCCGTTCGTGGCGCCCGTGGAAGAGGATCTGCCGCTGCTCGCGAGCGATCCCGAGCGCGTGCGCGGCTCGCACTACGACGTCGTGATGAACGGCCTCGAGCTCGGCTCGGGAAGCCTTCGCAACCATCGCAGCGACGTGCAGCGCCGGATCTTCGACGTCCTCGGCTACGAGAAGGCCGAAGCCGAGGAGCGCTTCGGCTTCCTGCTCGATGCCCTCGATGCCGGGGCGCCGCCGCATGGTGGCTTCGCCTTCGGCTTCGACCGCCTCGCGATGCTGCTCTCGGGCGCCGAGAGCCTGCGCGACGTGATCGCCTTCCCGAAGACCCAGCGCGGCCAGGACCTGCTCATGGACGCGCCCGGGCCCGTGGAGCCGAACCAGCTCCGCGAGCTCTCGATCCGTCTCGACCTTCCCAAAGAGGAGTGAAAGGGGACCCCCATGCGACGCAAGATCGCCCTCATCGGAGCCGGCAACATCGGTGGCGTGCTGGCCGAGCAGATCGCCTATCGCCGGCTCGGAGACGTCGTGCTCTTCGACGTGGTCGATGGCCTGCCCCAGGGCAAGGCCCTCGACATCGCCGAAGGCGCACCGCTCGCGCGCTCCGATGCGCGCGTCACGGGCACGAACGACTATCGCGACATCGCCGGGGCCGACCTCGTGATCATCACGGCCGGCCTGGCGCGCAAGCCGGGGATGTCGCGCGACGACCTGCTGGCGAAGAACCTCGAGATCATGAAGAGCGTCGCCGCGGGCGTGAAGCAGAACGCGCCGGGCGCTCACGTGATCGTGATCTCGAACCCGCTCGACGCGATGGTCTACACCTTCAAGAAGGTTTCGGGATTCCCGAAGAACCGCGTGGTCGGCATGGCCGGCGTGCTCGATTCGACGCGCTTCCGCACTTTCGTTGCCTGGGAGCTCGGCGTCTCGGTGCAGGACGTGACGGCCCTGGTGCTCGGCGGGCACGGCGACACCATGGTGCCGCTGCCGCGCTACTGCTCGGTGGCGGGCATTCCCATCACGCGCCTGCTCCCGGCCGAGAAGATCGCCGCTATCTCGGTACGCACACAGAATGCAGGCGGCGAGGTCGTGAACCTGCTCAAGACCGGCTCGGCCTTCGTATCACCGGCGCACTCGGCCCTCGAGATGGCCGAGGCGATCCTTCTCGACGAGAAGCGGGTGCTTGCCTGCGCCTGCTTCCTCGAGGGCGAGTACGGCGTCTCCGGCCTCTACGTGGGCGTGCCCTGCGTGCTCGGAGCCGGTGGCGTGGAGAAGGTTCTCGAGGTCGAGCTCGATGCAGAAGAGCGCAAGCTCTTCGACGCCTCGATCGACCACGTCCGAACGCTCACTGCGCAGATCGAGCTGTAGAGGGATCGATGAACGTCCACGAGTATCAGGCGAAGGGATTGCTGCGACAGTTCGGGGTCGCGGTGCCGGAGGGACGGCTCGCAACGACGCCGGCCGAAGCGGAGGAGGCCGCGCGCGCCCTCGGCGCTCCCGTCACCGTGGTGAAGGCTCAGGTCCACGCCGGTGGGCGAGGCAAGGGCGGGGGCATCAAGCTCGCGAAGTCGCCGGCCGAGGCCGCGAAGGCTGCCGGTGAGATTCTCGGCATGACGCTGCGGACGCACCAGACCGGGCCCGAGGGCAAGCTCGTTCGCAGGGTCTACGTCGAGGCCGGCAGCGAGATCGCTCGCGAGCTCTACGTGGCCGTGTTGCTCGACCGTGCCGTCGAGAAGTTCGCGGTGATCGCCTCGACCGAGGGCGGCATGGACATCGAGGAGGTCGCGGACAAGACCCCCGAGAAGATCCAGACCGTGCACGTCGACCCCAACGTGGGCCTTCGGCCCTACCAGGTGCGCCAGCTCGGCTTCGGTCTCGGCCTCGACGCCCGGCAGGTGGCGAAGTTCGAGGCCCTTCTGCTCGGGCTCTACCGGCTCTACGTCGAGAAGGATGCCACGCTCGCCGAGATCAACCCGCTCGTCGTCACGAAGTCGGGCGAGCTCTTCGCCCTCGACTGCAAGCTGAACTTCGACGACAACGCTCTCTACCGGCACCCGGACGTGCAGGCGCTGCACGACCCCGATGAAGAGGAGTCGCGAGAGCGCGAGGCGAAAGCGCTCGATCTCGCCTACGTCGGGCTCGATGGCGACATCGGCTGCATGGTGAACGGCGCGGGCCTCGCCATGGCGACCCTCGACATGATCCAGGTCTGCGGCGGCAGCCCGGCGAACTTCCTCGACGCAGGTGGCGGCGCGGACAAGGAGAAGGTGAAGGAGGCCTTCAAGCTGATCCTTCGCGATCCGAAGGTGAAGGCCATCCTCGTGAACATCTTCGGCGGCATCGTGCGCTGCGACCTCATCGCCGACGGCGTGGTGGCGGCCGCGAGTGAGCTCGGCGTGAAGGTGCCGCTGGTGGTGCGGCTGCAGGGAACGAACGCCGCCGAGGGTCGGGCGATCCTCGCGAAGTCGGGCCTCGACATCACTCCCGCCGAGACGCTGCGCGAGGCCGGGCAAAAGGCGGTTGCCGCGGTGAAGGGAAGGGTCTGATGGCGATCCTGTGCGATGCGAACACGAAGCTGCTGGTGCAGGGCTTCGGCAAGATGGGGCAGTTCCACGCGAAGCTCTCGCTGGAGTACGGCACGCAGGTGGTGGGTGCGGTGGCGCCGGGCAAGGGCGGCACGAGCGTTGGCGGCATTCCGCTCTTCGACACCGTGCGTGACGCGAAGAAGGCGACGGGCGCGAATGCGTCCGTGATCTTCGTGCCGCCGCCGGGAGCGGCCGATGCCATTCTCGAGGCGGCCGATGCGGAGCTCGAGCTCGCGGTCTGCATCACCGAGGGCATCCCGGTGATCGACATGGCGCGGGCCAAGGCCGCGCTGCGCGGCTCGAAGACCCGGCTGCTCGGCCCGAACTGCCCCGGGGTCGTGACGCCCGGCCAGTGCCGCATCGGCATCATGCCGGCGCAGATCACCCGGCCGGGCTCGGTCGGCGTGGTCTCGCGCTCGGGCACGCTCACCTACGAGGCCGTGGATCAGCTCTCGCGCCTCGGCATCGGGCAGTCGAGCTGCGTTGGCATCGGCGGCGACCCCGTGATCGGCACCACCTTCGTCGACGCGCTGGCGCTGTTCGAGGCCGACCCGCTCACGAAGGCCGTCGTCATGATCGGCGAGATCGGCGGCTCTGCCGAGGAGACGGCCGCCGAGTTCATTTCGTCGCAGATGAGCAAGCCCGTCGTCGCCTTCATCGCCGGACAGAACGCACCCGCCGGAAAGCGCATGGGACACGCCGGCGCGATCATCGCGGGCGGCAAGGGGCGCGCGAGCGACAAGATCGCCGCGCTCGAGAAGGCGGGCGTTGCGGTCTCGATCTCCCCGGCCGAGATGGGCGAGACGCTCGCCCGCCGCGTGCCGGGGCTGGCGGGGTAGGGGCGTCCGTTCGCCGGAGGCAAGCCTTCCATGAAGAACGAGCCGAAGCTCGAGCTGCTGTGCGAGTACTACGCGACGCTGAAGCCGCCGGTGATCGTCGGCAGCGGCCCCTACGGCATGCGGCAGATCTACGACGTGACGGGTGGCGAGGTCACGGGGCAGCGCCTTCGGGGCCGCGTGCTGCCGAGCGGCGCGGACTGGATCCTGATCGGCGCCGACGGCGTCGGCCGCCTCGATGTTCGCGCCACGATCGAGACCCACGACGGCGCGCACGTCTATGTGTCCTACACCGGCGTGATGCACATGACCGAGAAGGTGATGCAGGCGGTCGCCGGAGGGAGCTTCACGGAGTTCGGCGAGACGTATTTCTACGTGAGCCCCCGCTTCGAGACCGGCGACCCGCGCTACACGTGGCTCAACGGCCTTTTCCTCCTGAGCCAGGGCCGCGTGGGGCCGCTCCGGGTCGAGTACCGGGTCTTCGAGGTCCGGTAGGAGCGTCAGGGCCTCGCGGCCGCAGCTGCGCGAGGCCGCACGCGGCGAGCGGGCTGGCCGCACCCGAGCGCTGGCCTTG
>CAYOIG010000720.1:0-3679 GCA_964403915.1 uncultured Myxococcaceae bacterium | reverse complement strand
GCGGCTGAATCTGGTTCGCACCTATGCGAGCTGGCCAGGCCACGAGAAGGAGGCCGAAGCCGCCCTTCGCGACACCCTCGCGTTCGCGAAAGAGGAAGGGAAGGCAAACCCGGGGGACAGGCTCGCGGCGGCGCGGGCCATCCTCGAGTACGCCGCGACGTTCCAGCGAAAGGATCTGCTCGGGTGGGGGCTCGAGGAGATGGTCGAGGCCGACTCCAGCGCGCTCTCTGCGTGGGCCGAGCTCGCAGCCAACGCCGATGCCCAGGGCAAGTCGGGTGACGACGTCTACCAGCGTCTGCTCGCAGCGCGGCCGGACGACGTCGGCGCCTACGTCGGCTACGCAGGCTACCTGGCAGGCAAGGGGCGCGCAGACGATGCCGTGAAGGCGCTCGACGACGCCGTGGCGAAAGGCAAGGATCCGGCTACGGCGCTCGACGCCCGGACGCGCTTCCTGCTCCAGCTCGAGCGCACGGACGAGGCCCGGGCGACGTTGGAACGCATGCGGAAGGAATTCCCTTCGAGCCCGCGAACCTCTCTCGCCAGCGCGCGGCTCGCTCTCGCCGAACGACGTCCCGCAGACGCGGTCGCCGATCTCGGCCGGGTCACGAGCAGCATCGAGGATGCGGAGGCTCTGTACATGCTCTCGGTGGCGGAGTCGTCGCTCGGCCATCGCGAGCCGGCCGTGGCGGCAATCGATCGTGCGCTCGCGCTCTCACCGCAGCCCTCTGTGCCCCTCCTCCAGCAGAAGGTTGCCGTCCACGCCGCCGCACGCGACTGGCCCGCCGTGCTGCAGGCGCTCAGCCGGGTCGAGGCCACCACGGGAAACCTGCCCCCGAGCTATCGGCCGCTCCTCGCGCAGGCACTGTACGAGACCAGAAACGACGAGGCCGCCCGACAGGTGCTGGAACGGATGGCCGCAGATCCCTCCACCCTGCCCGCGGCAGCGGTCGCATTCGCCGAGCGCGAGGGCAGGCGCAACCCCCAGGCGGCCTACAAGAAGCTGGAGGCGGCCCTCACCGCAGCGCCCAACGAGCCGCCGCTCATCGCTGCGCTCGTGCGTCTCGACATGGCAGCGCAAAAGCTCGATCGCGCCCTGGAACGCCTGGACGCCGCGCTCGCGCGCGACGCGAACAGCGCTCCGCTGCGCCTGCTGCGCGCGCAGGCACTGGCCCTCAAGGGAGATCTCGCGGGCGCGGAAGCCGATGCGCGCAAGGTGCTCGAATCCGGCGCCAACCTGCCGGGAACGGTGACGCTGCTCGTGGCCATCCACACGAACCGCGGAGATCTCGAACAGGCACTGCAGTCGCTGGAAGAGATGGAACGGGCAGGCAGCCTCGGCGCCTCGGGGCGTGAGCTTCTCGGGCGCCTGTATCAGAGCCGCGGCGATTCGGCCCGCGCTCGGACGCAGTTCGAGAAGGCGCTCGCCGAGGATCCAAACCTCGGCGAGGCCAAGAACGGGCTCGCCTTCCTGCTGGCCTCCGAGCAGACCGATCTCGACCGCGCGCTTCGGCTCGCCGAGGAGGCGCAGCGCCAGCTCCCGAACGTGGCCGAGGTCGCCGACACCCTCGGCTTCGTCTACCTGCAGAAGGGCCTCACCGACGCCGCCATCGACCGCTTCCGCTACGCCATCGAGCTCACGCCAGCGGGTACCCAGCCGTCGCCGAGCATCCGGTACCACCTCGGCCTCGCCCTCGCGGCCGCAGGCCGAAACCCCGAGGCGGTGGAGACGTTCGAAAAGGCCCTCGGCACCGGCGCGACCTTCCCCGAAGCCGACGCCGCGCGACAGGCGCTGGAGCGCGCCCGCGCCGCGAGCGCCTCGACCCCGGCCGGCAGCTCCTAGGAAGCCGATGGAAGGGGTCCGCGCCGAGGCGTTCTCGCTGCGAAGCGAGGCCCTCGGCATGCTCCTGTTTCTCGCGCTGGCGCTCGCCGTGTACGCGCCGAGCTTCGCCGGCGGCTTCGTCTCGGACGATGTCCTCTACGTTCAGCAGAACGCGCTGCTCGAGATGCCGCCGGGTGCCGCTCTCGTGCGCCTGTTCCAGGAGCCGTTCTTCGCGGTCGGAAACTGGGCGCCCGTCCATCATGCATTCCTGTATGCGGAGCGATCGCTCTTCGGCGAGGCACCTCTCGGCTACCGCATCGCCAACGTCGTGCTCTTCGCCGCCTGCGCCGCCGCGCTGCGCCGTCTTGCGCAGCGGGGCGGCGCCTCCCGGCGGGGCGCACTGCTCGCCGCGACGCTCTTCGTCGTGCACCCTGCCGCCCTCGAGGCCGTGGCCTGGATCAACCAGTCGAAGACGCTGCTCGCGCTCCTCTTCGCCCTGCTCGCTCTCGAACGCTGGCTGGCCCATCTCTCCGCGCCCGCTACGCGGCGCCTCACGGCGGCACTCGCCTTCGCGGTGCTGGCGCTGCTGGCCAAGAGCGCCGTCGTGCTGCTGCCGGCCGTATTCGTCGTAGCGTGGTGGTCGCACGCGCGTGGTGAGCGGCGCGATGCCCTCGCGGTGGGGCTGCTCGGTGTCTTCGCGGCCTACGTCACGCTCGTCAACCTGCAGGCGCAAGCCGTTCAGGGGGGAATCGTCGCCTGGTTCGGCGGCTCGCCAGGCGCCACGGCGCGCATTCTGCCGGGCGTTCTCTGGCGCTATCTGCGCATGGCCGTGCTGCCCCTCGACCCCGTCTTCTGCGTGCAGCCGGAGCCCATCCGTTCGTGGCTCGACCCGCACGCCTGGCTCCCGCTGCTCGGCATCGCAGGGGCCGCGGCTCTCGCCCTGCTCGCCGCACGGCGCGATCGGCGCGCGTGGCTCGCGCTCGCCTGGACGGGCGCCATGCTGCTTCCCGTGATCCAGCTCGTGCCGATGACGACGGTCTACGCCGACCGCTACCTCGCGCTCGCGCTCCCGGGTCTGCTCGTGCCCCTCGCAGAGTCGGTCTCGCGACTCCGTGCGTGGCGGACGCATCCGCGCGCGGCCGCTGCGACCGCGGCCCTCGTCGTGCTGCTGCTGGCGGGTCGCAGCGCGTGGCAGGCACGCCTGTGGGGACAGCCCGAGGCGCTCTTTCTCCAGACCGTTGCGGCATATCCCGAGAGCCGGCACGGCTGGACGGGCCTCGGCGGCGAGCGGCATCAGCACGGTGCGCTCCGCGAGGCGTCAGACGCCTACCGGCGGGCGCTCATGATCGATCCGCACGACGGCCACGTGCACTATCTGCTCGCCCGTGCATTGCTCGAGCAGGGTGCGCAGGCGCAGGCGCTCCATCACTTCGAAGCCGCCGTGCGTGACGGCCCGAGGCATCCCGACATCGCCTGGATGCAGGCGCGGATCGCGGAGCTTCGCAGCCGACACGTCGTGCCACGCGAAGAGACCGAGTGAGCGGCGACGCTGCTGCTCTCCCGGCCAGCGGCGGTGTACCGTCCGGCCTCGTGCGCCGCTTCGACCGCATCTCGCCGCTTTTCGCCGCGCTCGCAGCGGCAGTCGTCTGGTGGGCCTTCCATACCGTGCGCAGACTTCCCGAGCTCGAGAGCGCGGTGCCTCCCGGCACATTCGACTTCCTCGCGTACTACCGCCCGAATACGCACTACGCGTTCTCACGGCTTGCCGCCGGCGAGATCCCGCTCTGGAATCCGCAGCAGGGGCTCGGCTTGCCCTTTCTCGCGACGCTGCAGACGGGCGTATTGTATCCGCCGAACTGG
>CAYOIG010000719.1:0-2804 GCA_964403915.1 uncultured Myxococcaceae bacterium | reverse complement strand
TCGACGCTGGGCGCTTCGAGAGAGAGATCGCCCCGATCGAGGGTGTGCTGCGCGACGAGGGCCCCCGCCGCGACACGTCGCTCGAGAAGATGGCGGGCCTAAAGCCCCTCTCGGAGGGAGGCCGCCTCACGGCCGCCGTCGCGAGCCAGATCTCCGACGGCGCCGCCGCACTCCTGATCGCCTCCGAGGCTGCCGTTACGCAGCACGGTCTTCGCCCGCGCGCCAGGATCCACTATCTCGGCTGTCGGGGAGCAGATCCGATCTGGATGCTCACGGCGCCAATTCCGGCCACCCGCCACGCCCTCGAAAAGACGGGAATGCGGATCGGTGACATCGCCGCGGTCGAGATCAACGAGGCCTTCGCGCCCGTGGTCATGGCCTGGCAGAAGGAGACCGGTGCAGACCCCGCGACGGTGAACCCCAATGGCGGGGCGATCGCACTCGGCCATCCCCTGGGCGCGACCGGCGCGCGGCTCATGACGACGCTGCTGCACGAGCTCGAGCGCACCGGTGGCCGCTTCGGCCTCCAGACCATGTGCGAAGGAGGCGGCCAGGCGAACGTCACCATCCTCGAGCGGCTCGGCTGAAAGGAGGCGGAGATGGCGGGAATCTGCGAAGGCCGCGTCGTCATCGTGACCGGAGCCGGCCGCGGTCTCGGCCGCGCGCATGCGCTCGCGTTCGCGCGGGAAGGAGCGCGCGTCGTCGTGAACGATCTCGGCGTCTCGCTCGACGGCCGCGCGCCGTCCGAGGGCCCCGCCGCGGAGGTCGTGCAGGAGATCCGTGCCGCGGGCGGCGAGGCCATCGCAAACGCTGCCGACATCGCCGACTGGGAGCAGGCCGCCGCACTCGTTAGGGCCGCTCTCGACGCCTTCGGCCGGCTCGACGTCGTCATGAACAACGCCGGCTTCGTCCGCGACCGCATGTTCGCGAACGCCAGTGAAGAGGAATGGGACGCCGTGATGCGCGTTCACCTCAAGGGACACTTCTGCGTCGCGCGGCACGCCGCGGCCTACTGGCGCGATCAGTCGAAGGCCGGAAGATCCGTCGATGCGCGCATCCTCAACACCAGCTCGGGCGCTGGCCTTCAGGGAAGCGTCGGGCAGAGCGCCTACTCTGCCGCCAAGGGCGGCATCGCAGCGCTCACGCTCGTGCAGGCTGCCGAGCTCGCGCGCTACGGCGTGACGGCCAACGCCATCGCGCCGTCGGCGCGTACGCGGATGACCGAGACCGTCTTTGCGGACATGATGAAGACCCCCGAGATCGGCTTCGACGCGATGGACCCCGCAAACGTCTCGCCGCTCGTCGTCTGGCTCGGAAGCGCCGAAGCCCGCGGTGTGACCGGCTGCGTCTTCGAGGTGGCCGGCGGAAGCATCAGCCTCGCCGATGGCTGGCGCACCGGCCCGACCGTCGATCGTGGAGCGCGCTGGGATCCGTCCGAGGTGGGAGCCGCCGTGCACGAGCTGCTCGGCAAGGCCGTGCCCGCGCAGAAGGTCTACGGAACCTGATGCCGGCTGCAGAGGCCTAGCGCCCGTGCACTTCTCCTTCACCGAGGAGCAGGAGCAGCTCCGCGAAACCGCGCGCGGCTTTCTCGCCCGGCACTCGGCTTCCGAGGACGTCCGGCGCGCCATGCAGACCGAGCGAGGCTTCGACGCCGAGCTCTGGAAGCGCATCGGCAGCGAGCTGGGCTGGCCCGCCATTCTCGTCCCCGAAGCCTACGGCGGACTCGGCCTCGGGTGGGTCGAGGTCGTGGCGCTGCTGGAGCTGGCGGGAGAGTCGCTCCTCTGCGCCCCGCTCCTCTCGACGCTCTGTCTCGGCGCGAGCGCGCTCCTCGCCGCGGGCAGCGAGGAGCAGCGAGCGAGGTGGCTCCCGCCCCTCGCAGCCGGGAACGCCTTCGTAACGCTCGCCTGGCAAGAGAGCGGCCGGAACCCGCCCCGGGAAGCTCCACAGACGACGGCGCGATCCGATGGCCCCGGCTTCGTCCTCTCGGGCCGCAAGCGCTGGGTACCCGACGGCGCCGCTGCGGACGCCATCATCGTGGCTGCGCGCCTCGACGACTCGCGCACCGAGGGCGCGATCACGCTCTTCCTGGTGCCGGCAGACACCCCGGGCCTCGTGCGGCGGCCCATTCCTGCCCTCGACCTCACGCGCCGCTTCGCCGAGATCGAGCTGCGAGAAGTTCGTCTCCCGGCGACCGCACGCATGCCCGGCGACGGCGCCACCACACTCGGGAGGATCCTCGACCGCGCCGCAATCGGTCTCGCCGCGGAACAGGTCGGTGGCGCGCAGCGCTGTCTCGACCTGGCAGTTGGGTACGCGAAGGGGCGCGTCCAGTTCGGACGTCCCATCGGCTCGTTCCAGGCCATCAAACACAAGTGCGCCGATCTTCTGCTGCTCGTCGAGTCTGCGCGCTCGGCGAGCTACTTCGCCGCGTGCGTCGCCGCCGAGGATGCCGACGAGCTCGAAGCTGCGGCCTCTCTTGCGAAGGCATACTGCTCCGAGGCCTACTTCCGCTGCGCGGCCGACTGCCTCCAGATCCACGGCGGCGTGGGCTTCACGTGGGAGTACGACGTCCACCTGCACCTCAAGCGCGCGAAGGCCGGCGAGGCGTTTCTCGGCAGTCCCTCGTGGCATCGCGAACGCATCGCAAGACAAATGGGTCTGTAGGATGGAATCCGGCGCTCTCGACATGAGCGGCAGGGTCGTGGTCGTCACCGGCGGCACTCGCGGCGTCGGCCGCGGTATCGCGCTGCGGATGCTCGAAGCGGGCGCCGAGGTTCTCGTTTGCGGCCGGAGCGAGCCTGCGG
>CAYOIG010000718.1:0-1937 GCA_964403915.1 uncultured Myxococcaceae bacterium | reverse complement strand
CACGTGCACGTGGCGCGGCTGCGGCTCAGCGAGTTCGCGGCCACGCACACGATGGAGGAGCTGCTCACCGCCACACTCGACCGGGCCGAGGAACTGACCGACAGCTGCGTGGGCTTCTACCACTTCCTCGAGGCCGACCAGCAGACGCTGTCGCTGCAGGCCTGGTCGACGCGCACGCTGCTCGAGTACTGCAAGGCCGAGGGCAAGGGGCAGCACTATCCGGTGTCCGAGGCGGGTGTGTGGGTCGACAGCGTGCACCAGCGGCGCACGATCGTGCACAACGACTACGCCCGCCTCGCGCACAAGCGCGGCCTGCCGCCCGGGCACGCGCCGCTGCTGCGCATGATGAGCGTGCCCGTGTTCCGCGACGGCCGCATCGTCGCGGTGCTCGGCGTGGGCAACAAGCCCGTGGAGTACGACGACGAGGACGTTCGCGCGGTCGAGATGCTCGCCGATCTCTCGTGGGACATCGTCACGAGCAAGCGCGCCGAAGAGAGCCGCGAGCGCATCGAGCGGCAGATGCAGCAGGCGCAGCGGCTCGAGAGCCTGGGCGTGCTCGCGGGCGGCATCGCGCACGACTTCAACAACCTCCTCACGGGCATCATCGGCCACTCCGAGCTGGCGCTGATCGGGCTGCCCCCGGGCGCCCCCGAGGCCGAGGACCTGCGCGAGATCATGCTGGCGTCCAAGCGCGCGGCCGAGCTGTGCGCGCAGATGCTCGCGTACTCGGGCCGTGGCCGGATGCGCTCCGAGTCGCTCGACCTGGGGCTGCTCATCGAAGAGACCACGGCGCTCGTGCAGGCGAGCGTCTCCAAGCGCGCCCACCTCGACCTGGCGCTGGCGGCGGAGCCGCTCACGATGGTCGGCGATCCGGCGCAGCTCCGGCAGGTGGTCATGAACCTGGTCATCAACGCCTCCGAGGCCATGGCCGGCGCCGACGGCCGCATCCGCGTGTCCACCGAGTGCGTGACGTTGTCCGCGGCCGAGGCGGCGGCGATCCGCGGCGGCGAGACGCTCGGGCCCGGCCGCTACGCCCGCCTGCGCGTCGCCGACACCGGCTGCGGCATGGACAAGGCCACGCTCGAGCGCATCTTCGAGCCGTTCTTCACGACCAAGTTCACGGGCCGCGGGCTCGGCCTGTCGGCGGTGCGCGGGATCGTGCTCGGGCACGGGGGCGCGCTGCAGGTGGACAGCGAGCCCGGCCGCGGCACGACGTTCACGATCCACTTTCCGCTGCAGTCCGAGGCGGCCGAGGCGCCGGCGCCGGCGCCGGCCCGCGCGCCCGGCTGGCGGGGCGAGGGCACGATCCTGCTCGTCG
The DNA here is from genome assembly GCA_964403915.1 of uncultured Myxococcaceae bacterium. Classification (GTDB taxonomy): domain Bacteria; phylum Myxococcota_A; class UBA9160; order UBA9160; family UBA9160; genus MYXO. The sequence continues at coordinate 619 of CAYOIG010000718.1, read as the reverse complement.
ACGACGAACCGACGATCCGGCGCATGGGCGAAAGACTCCTCCGCCGTCTCGGCTTCGACGTGCTGGTGGCGGCGGACGGGTTCGAGGCGCTGGCGCGGTTCCGCGCCGAGCGCGCGCGCATCCGACTCGTGCTCCTCGACCTGACCATGCCGCGCATGGGTGGCGAGGAGACGTTCCGCGAACTGCGGCGGTTGGACCCCGATGTGCCCGTGGTCGTGGCCAGCGGGTACGGCGAGCTGCACCTCGAGGAGCGCTTCCCCGGCCAGACGCTCGCCGGTTCGCTGCAGAAACCCTACGAGTTCGACGCGCTCGCCGAGGTGCTCGCCCGCGCGCTGCGGGTCAGCGCAGGATCTCCCGCACCCGGCGCTCCAGCTCCGCCTCGGTGAGGCGCGTCGGCGTGTAGCCGCGGACCACGCCGCGGCGGTCGACGAACGCGAACGTCGGCGTGCTCGAACCGCCGTAGCGCTCCATCGTCACCGTGCTGAGCGGGATCACCGCCGGGCCGACGCCCGCGTACGTCGCCTGCCACACGCTGTCGACCACGGCCTTCTCGCGCGCGTGCTCGGCTTCGCCCTCCGTGTAGAAGCGCGTGAGCGGCACGATCTCGAGGCCGTCGGCG
>CAYOIG010000717.1:0-2769 GCA_964403915.1 uncultured Myxococcaceae bacterium | reverse complement strand
GCTTCTCGGGCGGCTCGCACGGCTTCATCCTCGGTCACGTGACGCCCGAGGCGCAGGAGGGTGGGCCCATCGCGCTGGTGCGCGATGGAGACCGGATCTGCATCGACGCCAAGCGAAGCGTCGTCGATCTCGAGGTGGACGAGGCGGAGCTCGCGCGGCGGCGCGCTGCGTGGACGCCGCCACCGCTCAAGGCCAGCCGCGGAACTCTCTACAAGTACATCAAGAACGTGAAGTCGGCGTCCGAGGGCTGCGTCACCGACGAGTAGGCCGGAAGGCCGGAGGGGCGCTCTCGTGACGGGCTGTGTCGACCTGCTGCGCGCGTACGTGGCGACGCCGTCGGTGAATCCGATGGGGCGGAGCGACATCCCGGATTCCTACACCGGAGAGCGTCGCTATGCGGAGCTGGTGCAGACCCAGCTTCGTGCGATCGGCCTCGATGCCGTGCTCGTGGGAGAGGGGAAGCGCCCGAGCGTGGTGGCCGAGGCCTGCACAGCGGGCGCTCGCGAAACCGTGCTCATCGCCTCGCATCTCGACACCGTGCCCGTCGACGGGATGGAGATCGACCCCTTCGATCCTCAGGTTTCGGACGGGCGCCTCTACGGGCGTGGCTCTTGCGACACGAAGGCCGGAATGGCTGCGCTGGTGGACGCGCTGGCACAGGTGCTGGCGCGCGGCACGCTGCGCCGCAACGTGATCGTCGTCGGCGAAGCCGACGAAGAGCTGGCGAGCGTTGGCGTGCGAGACGTGCTCGCGCACCTCGGTGGGCGGCGGCCCGACTGGGCGCTCGCGACGGAGCCGACGGAGCTTCGCGTCGTGACCCATCACAAGGGGATTGCGGTCGCACGGCTCGAAGCACGGGGTGTCGCCTGCCACAGCTCCGATCCCGGAGCGGGCCGGAGCGCGATCACGACCCTCGCCCGCGCCGTGCTGGCGCTGGGAGATCTGCACGAAGCGCTCGCGCGGCGGCGCGACCCGATGCTCGGTCCCGGCACCTGCTCGGTCGGCGTCATCGGCGGCGGCAAGGCTCCGAACGTCGTGCCCGATGCGGCCTGGCTGCTGATGGATCGCCGGCTGCTGCCGGGCGAGACGGCGGAGCAGGTGCAGCGCGAGATCGAGGCGGCGCTCGCAGGGGCTTCGGTGCAGAATGTTCACGTCACTGCGTGCATTCTCGGCAAGCCGCCGCTCGGCACCGACCCGGGCTCGTCGGCGGTGCGCGCCTGCCAGTCTGCCCTGCGTGCCTGCGGTCTCCCCACAGACCCCGGATCGGTCGCATTCGGTACGGATGCGGCACTCTTCGCCGGCGCCGGGATTCCGGGGGTCGTGCTGGGGCCGGGCTCGGTGGCACAGGCGCATACGGCGCGCGAGTTCGTGGAGGTGGCGCAGGTGGAAGCGATGACGCGGCTTTTCGTGCGATTGCTCGAGGCGAAGGCGTGAGGGCCGAGGGCTCGCCGGAAGCGTCGCCGCCTGCGCGGTGGGGGGCGCGGCCTCTCCTCGCCGCAGCGCTGCTCGCGCTCGCCGCCTGCGGCCAGGGCGAGCAGACGCCGGAGGTCGCGGCGGCCGGCGTCACGCTCGCGCCCGTCCTGGCGCGCGATCTCGACGAGCGTATCGAGGCCACGGGTGAGCTGCGCGCGAAAGATTCGGCGCGGATCGCGGCGGAGGTCGCTGGCCGCGTCACCGAGACGCCGCATGAAGAGGGTAGCCGCGTCGCAGCGGGCACGATCGTGATGCGCATCGATCCCGAACGGCACGCGCTCGAGCGCGATGCAGCGCGCGCAGGCCTCGCTCAGGCGGAGGCGAGCCTGCAAGAGCAGGAGCGAACGCTCGCCCGCATGCGCGAGCTCCACACTGGCAAGGTGGCCTCGCAAGAGCGGCTCGATCAGGCCGAGACCGCCACCAAGCTGGCGCGTGCAAAGGTGGAGGGAGCGCGCGCACAGCTTTCCATGGCGGAGCGGGCTCGGGGCGACGCGAACGTCGCCGCCCCCTTTGCCGGGCTGATCGGCCGGCGCCTCGTGAGCCGCGGAGAGTTCGTGCAGCCGGGGCAGGCGCTCTTCGAGCTGGTGGCCCTCGATCCGATCGAAGTCGAGTTCCGGCTGACCGAGAAGGACGTGGCGCGCGTGCGCCCGGGCATTCCGGTGGACGTTCGCGTCGCGCCGTACCCGGACGAGAGCTTTCGCGCGACGGTCACGGTTGTGGCGCCAACCGTAGACCCGCAGAGCCGGACGCTGCGGGTACGTGCCGAGCTGCCGAACGGCGACGGACGGCTTCGTCCCGGTCTCTTCGCACGCGCCGATCTCGGAGTCTCCCACCGCACGGGCGTCGCGATGATCCCCGAGGAGGCGGTGCTGCAGCGCGCGGACGGCGCAGTCGTGTTCCGTCTCGATGGGTCCGACCGCGTCGAGCGGCTCGTGATCGAAACCGGCGCGCACGACAAAGGGACGGTGGAGGTCGTGCGCGGGCTCGCGCCGGGCGACCGTGTCGTGACGCGCGGCCATACGGGGCTGATCAACGGCGCGAAGGTCGAGGTTCGCAATCCCGACGGCAGCCCCAAGAGTGAGCCGGCTTCGTGACGCTCTCCGACGTCTCGATCCAGCGCCCGATCCTGACCTCGATGATGATGCTCTCGCTCATCGTCTTCGGCGTCCTCGGCTACTTCAGCCTGGGCGTGGATGCGTACCCGCGCATGGAGTTCCCCGTCGTCATGGTGACGGCGCAGCTCGAGGGCGCGAGCCCCGAGGTGATCGAGGAGGACGTGACCGACGTCCTGGAGGA
>CAYOIG010000716.1:0-9359 GCA_964403915.1 uncultured Myxococcaceae bacterium | reverse complement strand
CCAGCCGAGCGCATCGAGCTGGTGGCCGAAGCGGTCGACGAGCCAGCCGCGCAGGCGCGCCAGCACCGGAGCCCCGGCTGCAGGTGCGATCTGGTCGGCGAGGAAGCCGAGCGGCGCCCGCAGTGCCTGCAGGACGTCGGGGTCGCTCTCGGCGCCGAGCCCGTCCACCACGTCGAGCACGCTCTCGATCGGGGCCAGTGCCGCGCGAACGTGGGCCCACTGGTGCGAAACGAGACCCATGCGCTCGATGGGCGTCAGACGCAGCGGCGATGCGACGAGCGCGCGCAGATCCTCTGCATCGTGAAGCGGGCGGAAGAAGCCACCTTCTTCGGCGTTCCCGTAGACGAAGCGCGCGCCCGCCGGAAGCTCGATCTCGTCGCGCCCGCGGGCGAGAAGATGGCGCTGCAGGCGCGAGCCCGCGCCGCGTGCACCGCCCACCCGGGCGACGACCGGGATCGGCCAGCGTGCCGGCCTCCCCGCCTTTGCCGTGCGCGGCGGGCGCGCGTGGAAGCGTTGCTGCTGCAGCGCGAGCAGCGTCCGGCCCCCGCGTTCGATCCTGCGCAGCGAGAGGCACGGAAACCCGGGCTGCTCGATCCAGGCCCGCACGACCGGCTCGACGTTCTCGCCGGAGGCTTTCGAGAGCGCGTTCCACAGGTCGGCCGCGACGGCGTTGCCTTCCCGATGCTCGCGGATGTACGCGCGCACTCCCGCGCGAAAGGCCTTCGGGCCGAGATAGCGCTCGATCATGCGTACGACGGCCGCGCCCTTCTCGTACGTGATGAGATCGAAGTTGGCCGTCGCCTCGGCGGGTGTTCGCACCGCGGTATAGATCGGATGCGTGCTCGCCAGCGCATCGAGAGAGAGGGCGGCGCTCCGGCCCTGCTCGAAGCCGTGCCACATCTTCCACTCGGGCTTCCAGTCGTCGACGATCTGATAGGCCATCCAGGTGGCGAAGGCCTCGTTCAGCCAGAGATCGTCCCACCACGCCATGGTGACGAGATCGCCATACCACATGTGAGCGAGCTCGTGGCAGATGACCTCGGCCACGCGCTTGCGCTCGTTCAGCGTGACCGTTGCCGGGTCGACGAGCAGCAGGGTCTCGCGGAAGAAGACGGCGCCGGCATTCTCCATCGCACCGGCCTCGAAATCGGGCGCCGCCACGAGATCGAGCTTCGCGTAGGGATAGGGAAGGTCGAAGTAAGCCTCGAGGCGCGCGAGGGTCTCGCGCGCGACCTCGAGGGAGAACGCCGTGAGGGCGCCCTTGCCGGGCACGTGCCAGACGCGGATCTCCGTCTGCCCGCAGCGTACCGGCTTCGAAGACTCGAGCGGCCCCACCGCCAGCGCCACCAGATACGTCGAGAGGGGGGGCGTGGGCAGGAAGTGGACGGTCGTGCGGCCCTCGCCCGCGCTCTCCTTGCGTGCGACCGGGCTGTTGGCGAGAACGCTGTTCGTGGCTGCCGTCGTCACGGCCACGCGAAAGCGTGCCTTGAACGCGGGCTCGTCGAAGCACGGGAAGAAGCGGCGCGCATCGGCCGCCTCGAGCTGCGTGAAGGCGTAGCGGCGATCTCCCGCGCCCGCCCCGTAGAGCCCGCGCAGATCGTCCCGGAGCTTTGCCGAGAATGCGAGCCGCAGCCGTGCGGTGCCGGCCTCGAGCGCGCGCGGAAAGGAGATCTCGACCGTCTCGCGACCGGGGCGAAAGCGCAGCCGGCCCGCCTGCGTCTGCCCTCCGGCCTCTGCAGTGGCCGAGACGATCTCGAGGGCGTCGGCGTGAAGCTCGATGCTCCGCCGGCGCCGCGCCAGCCGGAGCAGGATCGTCACTTCGCCGCGATACGCATCCCCCGCCTGCGGATCCACCTCGACGTGGAGGTCGTACTCCACCGGCACGCAGTCGGTGGCGAGCCGATGTCCTCCGCCCGCCGCCGACCGCTGCCTTCGGACTTTCTGAACGGCCACGCATCCCCCCGGCGCCAGGCCCGGCGCTCGGGGCGACTATAACCCCGTCAGGGCATCACGGATCGATGGCCGTGCACGGCGCGCCACCGCAGGTGTCGACGACCGCTCCGCCCGACTGCATGAAGAGAGACTTCTGGAGCTGCGCGTTGGGGTCGCGGCGCGGCGTCTCGTGGGGGTCGTCGCCATAGGTCGGCGGGCGCGGCGGGATGATCGCCGTCGGCGGAGTGGGCGTGCCGCTGTCGAATACGATCAGGGCGGAGCCGTCGTAGGGGCCGGCCGGCAGCGGATCGATCGCGAAGTAGGCCTGGTTGGTCGGATCGTCCGGAAGCTGCTCGTCGTGGTGGCGGCCCGGCGCCAGCGCCGGCTGGTGGATGCGCGCCGCCATCGAGCGGGCCTCGACCTCGGCCGAGACGTTTGCAACCTGATGATCGCCGAAGGCAACGTGCAGCAGGATCTTCTTGGCCGGCGTTCCGGGGTAGGTGTCGGCCGTGACGTGCGTCGCATGGCCGCTCGTCTCGGCGCGGTCCCAGAGCATCTGGAGCAGGGCCATGTTGAGACCCGTCTCGTAGACGTTGGGGTACGAGGCCGACATGAACCGGAAGAATTCGTCGAAGTCGACGCTGCGGCGCAGGAGCGTGCTGTAGTTCATGCCCGGCACCCCCAGCACGGCCCGCGTGTAGTCCTGTGCGAAGGCCGCGAGCCCGCCACCCGCGATGGCCCCCTGGCTGTTGCCGTCGTAGAAGAGGTCGCTCGTATCGATGATCGGCTGCCCCCCGGCATCCTGGAAGGCCGCGTTCGAAGCGAAGCCCTGCGGGTGCTTCATGGCACGACCGAGCACCAGGAAGTTGAGGAAGCCCTGGTGCAGTCGGTCCGGGAGCGCAGGGAAGCTCGAGAGCTTGACGATGATCTGGTAGACGGTGTTGAGATCGTCGTTGCTCATGCCGGCCCACTTGGTCGCGCAGTAGACGAAGTTGTAGGCCGTCGTGATGTCGCGAATGTTTCGCGCGCCCACCTCGCTCTCGCTCCCGAGCAGGCCGTGGCCATAGAGCACGAGCCGCGCCGGGCTCGCAGCCGTGGCCGTCGCCGGGATGGTGCAGCGGTAGCTGGCCGTGAAGTCGAGGCTGGGGTTGCGTTCGGGAAGGCCGTCCGGGCCCTGGGTGAGCCGCGAGCCGGGCGCGCCGGTGCCCGTCAGGTAGAGGGGCACCTGAAACTTCCCCTCGACGCGGCGGAACTGCGCAGAAGGGTTGCCGTTGATGTCGCTCGTGTACGTCTCGTTCTTCGTCACCGTGAAAGTCGGAGAGGCGCTGCCGAGCGAGGCAAAGGTCTCGTCGCGCATCTTGAGCATGCGCTCGGACATGTTCCGCTTGCTGATGACGGTGAAGTCCCAGGCGAGGAAGAGATCGTCCCGTCCGATGCCCGCGAGTTCGAGCTCCGAGAACACCGACTCCATCTTCGGCCGCCGCGCTTCGACGGCGGGCAGGAAGGTGGGAATTCGGTCGCGGTAGACCTGGAAGGCGCGCCGTGTGGCGATCGGGCTTCCGGCCGCGTCCTTCAACCCTCGAATCGCCACGATGTAGCGGTGGCCGTTCTCGAGATTCTTGCCCACGCGCATGATCACGAGACCCGGCGCGAAGGGGTCCATCTCCGTCCAGAGAAGCTGTCGCTCTCCGGTGTCGGCATCGATCAGCGCGATCGGCGCGTCGGGCTCGAGAGAGCGCGCGATCTTCGTGATGAGAACCGCGCCCGTCTGCGAGAGATCGACGCCATCGACGCGCGTGATGATCTTGGCCCCGGGGCTGAAGCCGTCGTTGCGGTTGAGCTCGGTGGGATCCGTATGCTCGCCGATGTAGTTGGCCGGCATCGAGGCGAGCGCGAAGTTCACGCGCAGGCCCGTGTCCATCCCGGCATCGGCCGTCGTGAAGTGGTCGTTCGGGAACGGGAAGAGGCACGTCGAGGCGTCGAGCCAGTCGCAGCGATCGGCGTTCGTGACGTCGATCTCGGGCTCCCATGAGAAGGTTGCCGAGGCCGTGGCGTCGGGCCGCCCGTCGCCATCGCGGTCGACGGAGACGAAGAGCGAGCTGCGGCCGGGCAGCAGATCGGCCGCGCCGAGGCTGGCCGTCGCGGTCGCACCCGATACCGAGAGCGGAACGGGCAGGATGCTTCGCGCCGGACCGTCCGTGCCGCGCACGAGATTCGCGCTCACGCTGCCGCCGGCGGCGAGGGCCGCACCGAGGTCGATCTCGATCGGCACGTTGCCGCTGGCGCTCGCCTGCGAGAGATCGGCGGGGCTGAGGATCGCGAGCCGCGCCGGCGCGGAGCAGCTCGCGCCGGAGAGCCAGCCCGCGCAGAGGAGGAGCGCGGCCGCGAGCGCGCGGCCGCCGGGAAGGCGATGGTGGCGCTTCACGATCGGCGACCGTTTCCGCGCAGCGCACCCGCGAGCGCAGCGAGCCCGGCGCCGAGGAGCGCGAGGCTCCCGGGCTCGGGCACGGGCGTGAAGCTCGCGCTGTCGAGCCAGAAGGTCGAGGTCTGGAGGGAGCCGCAGTCTGGCGTCGAGCACAGATCGAGAGCCATCAGCTCGAGGTCGAAGAAGGAGCTGCCGAGGGGCGCGACGATCGAGAGGCGCTGCTCGTGGAAGCCGCTATCGCCGATGAGGTTCGTGTCGGACAAGACCACGATCGGCGACTGGTTGAGGCCGGAGGGGGCGCCGACCAGCGCGACGGGCAGCGTGAGGTCGTCGATCTCGAGCGAGAGGATGTCGATCGAGAAATCCGTCACCGGCACGTTGAACGTGAACCGGATGGTCGGAGCGAGGGTGTTGAGCAGGCCGTTCGAGGGCGAGGTGGCCCACGTGCCGGCGGCCGGGTAGCCGAGCAGCACCTGCACGTCGGCCTCGGAGATCACGAGTGCCGTCGAGACGGAGACGCCGGGAAGGGCGGCGACGGCGACGTCGGAGAGCGATGCCAGGGCATCGAACCCCACGTCCACGGCGGCGGCCGGACTCCCCGCGAGCAGCAGGGACAGCGAAAGCGAGCTGGAGCAGCAGGCAAACCACTTCACGTTGGACTTCCTCCTCGTTCAGGGAAGTGGTCGCCCGGGCGCTCTCGTGTCAGATCCTTCTCTGGAAGTCCCAGGGGGGCGCGCATCTAACGCGATGCGTCGCAGCTCGGCCTCTGCGAGCTGCTTTTGGAAGCCTTCGCCGCTGTTTGCAACGCGCTGCAACATTGCCGTCGCCTCAGGGGTCTCGATGGACCCGAGCGCCCGAATGGCCGCCCGGGCCACGCCCGGATCGGGATCCTGGAGCGTGCGGGCCAGCGCCCCGGCCTGCTGTGCGTGCCAGGGATGACCGAGGGCGTAGGCCGCCTCACGCCGCAGCAGGGGCTCCGGGCTCGCCAGCAGACCGGCCAACCAGGCGGAGATCCCCGCATCAGGTGCTGCGCCTGCGATGCGAACGAGCTGCAGCTTCTCCTCGGCAGGGAGCGGCTCCTCCGTCATGGTGCGGACCGCGCCGGGAGCGTCGAATCCGTGCACGCCGCCGAGAATCCGGGCGAGGGCGACCCGCGTGGTGAGCGGCAGCCCGGCCTTGCGCTCGATCAGGGCCGTGAAGGGAGCGAGGTCGGCAGGCAGCGGGAAGAAGGTTGCGAAGAAGCCGGGCACGCTCTGCGCGCGCACCAGCTCCGCCATCGCGTCTTCGCGCAGGGGCGGTGCGCCCGAGCGCAGGCCCTGCAGCAGCAGACGTCGCAGGGCCGGGGCCGCCTCCGTGGCCGACTTGCCCGAGAGCGCGTGGTAGGACCGCGCGGCCGTCAGCACGGCTGCGCCGTCAGCGCCGCCGAGCCTCCATTCCTGTCCGCTTTCCTGCACGGTGAAATAGGGGAAGCGCGCGGCGAGGCTCGCGAACTCGGGCCGGCTCGCGGTCCGCTCCACGAAGAGCAGCGCCGTGTCTCCCTGCTTCCAGGCGGGCATGCCCTCCCCGTGAGGGAAGACGTCGAAGCGTGCCGGTGGCGGCGTGCCTGCGATCGTCTCGAGCGCGCGCACCGTGAAGAACTCCTGCCGGTCGGCTCCGTCCGGCGCCTCCCACATGCGCAGCGGTGAGACGACTTCCACCACGACCGCCGCCGCGCTCGTCTGCAGCAGGTGGCGCAGGCCCGGCCGCTGCACGACGACGTGCGCCCGCGCCGGGACGATCGTGAACGGGAGCCACACGGCCGCCAGCGCGAGGGCTGCGGCGGCCGCGCGTCTACTCATTCAGGGCGTCGAGCAGCCCCATCATCAAGCCTTCGAGCTGCGGGTCGGCCAACGCCCCGATGTTGTTGCTGAAGACCGTGGAGCAGTCGAGCGTGGCCACGAGCGGGCAAAGGTCTTCGATCCCCTGCGCCACGTAGAACCAGCACTGATGGCAGGTCGGGTTGAACTTCTCGGCCGGCATCTGGTAGCCGATCTCGTCGTTTCCGAGACCCGCCAGGAAGCGGTGGTTCACCTTCGTCATGCGCGCGCGGTAACGGTCGCCGATCTGCGGATCGAGCTCGTTGGGCGTCACGGCGATGTTGGCGTCGCCGATGCGCAGGGCGTTCACCTCCGTCGTGACGTAGCGCTTGCCATCGGGAGCGGTGTCGAAGCCGCGCCGCGCGAAGACGCCCTGGAGGCCGGCGACGATGAAGAGCCCGTTCTGCACCAGCACCGAGACCGTGCCCGAGCTTCGCGCGTCGATGGGCGGCGCGGCGTCCCATCCAGTGGCCGCGTCGAGAGCGATGGCGGTCCGGTCAGCGAGCTTCTCGCCGAAGGCCTGCGCGATCTGGAACGTCCGGCGAGGCAGCGGCTGGCCGTTCGGCCCGGCGATGTCGACGTCGAGGGGGCCCTGCAATACGCCGACATCGGCGGCCATGTAGATGGCCATGCCGCCGTAGCGCGCCTCAAGCGCCTCGCGCATGAAGTGCGGGAAGTCGGAAGTGATCAGATGGTTGCCGCTCCCGAGCGATTCGGGATGGCTGGCGAAGTTCGCGAGCGTGGCAATCACCTCGCCGCCCCCACGCTTGCGGAGCTGGAACGCCGGAACGCTCGGGTTGATGATCTCCCCCGGATCTCCCTGCACCTCGATCGGCCCGCTTCCCGGCGGCGCAGGTTTGAAGGGATCTTCCGGATCGACGATCAGGAAGGGAATCGTCATTGCGCGCAGCACCTCGCCGTCGGCGATGAGATCGGGGTGCGGAGGGAGGGATGTCCCCACGGTCGAGCCGGTCGCGAACTTGATCTCCGCGGGCTCGAGCAGGGCATTCGCCTCGGCGATGCAGTCGGCCACGCTCTGATTCACGAAGTCGAGATAGCCGAGATCGACACCCGAAGTCAGCTCGTCCGGGCCCCAGAGGCCCATGGTGTCCGGGCCCTCGTGCTGGTGAGTGCTCGTGACGGTGATGGAGTCGAAGCCCAGCGCGGGATCGACCAGGCTACGGATCGTCTTGACCTCGTTGTTGAAGTAGCCGATCACGTCGAGCACGAAGAGCGCCACCTTCTTGCCGCGGGATTCGAGAACGACGCCGCGCGCCCAGGTGTCGTCGTGGACGCCGGTGGCCTGTCGGTCGTTGTCGAAGCCAGCCATGTAGATCGGATTCGTGTGATTGACGCCGACCACCGGCGTGATCTTGCGCTTGCAGGCCGCCGCCCGTAGCGCGGCGTCCCAGGTGAAGGTGGCGCTCAGCACCGCCTCGGGGCCACCGTCGCCATCGCGGTCGATGCGCACGAAGAGCGTATTGCGGCCGGGCGAGAGATCGTCTGCGCCGAGCTGCATGCTGGCGCTGCTGCCCGCGACCACGAGGCGCGTGTCGAGGCGGCGGATCTGGCTCGGCGGGAAGTCGATCCCGGCCAGCAGGCTCGCGCCGACGACGCCGGGAGGCGTCACGGCCGTACCGAGATCGATGCTCACGGCGACCTGCCCGTCGGCCGCCACCGTCGAGAGGTCGGCCGGGCTCAGGATCGCCGCTCGGGGCGGGGACGAACAGGAGTTGCCGAGGGCGCCCAGGCCCGCCACCAGCAGCGCAATCCCCAGCAGCATCCTCTTCGCGGTCATGACCGTCCTCCTCTCCTGCGTTCATCGAGCGACCTGCTGAGCAAGTGGCCGGCAGGCCGCCCATTGTGGCATGGAGGCGATCTTCCCTGACACTTTTCGACCCCACCGACCACTTCCCTCAGCGGGACGTCCAACCAGGGAGGTAGCGGTGCAGCGCAGAAGCCGGAACGGGAACATCTGGGTGGCAGCAGCAGTGGCAGGGTGGGTGTTCGGGTCGGTCCTGGGGGCCGGAACGGCCTCGGCGACCCCCGAGATCGTGAACGGCCGCGACACGCGGGTCACGGTGACGGGCGAGGACGAGCTGGGGGCCCTCGGGATCGGGCTCTCCTCGAACGCCCCGGTCGACGGCGTCGGCCGCCTCGTCTTCGAGATCACCGGCGGCATCTTCGACCTCCCGTTCCTCGACGGAACGCTCGAGCACGCGGCGACGCTCGGGTTGACCCTGACGCGCGCCGGCACCACCGTCGTTCTCGACGAGCTGGTGATCGACACCACCGGCGTCGATTACCTGCTCTTCGCGACGGCCACCGTGACGGGCGGCGGCATGCCGAGCGTGCTGCCGGGTCTTCCGGTCGCGGTGCTCACGCTGTGCAACTTTCCGGCCGTGTTCCCGCCGTGCATCAACAACGACGGCAGCTACCAGATCGACGGCTACGGCCTGCTGGTGACGCCCGATGCCGCGGACTTCCTCGGTGACGCCTTCGGCATCGATGCGAGCTCGCTCGCCGATACGCAGCTCGGCATCGCGAACATCGCCATCACGTTCGTTCCGGAGCCCGGAACCCTCGTGCTCGCGGGCGTCGGCCTCGCAGGGCTGGCCGCCGGCCGCCGGAGGCGGGCCGCCTGACCCCAGCGCGCCAGCGCCGTTACACTGCCGCCCCGGGAGCAGCCGTGAGGGGGCGGGATGGATCGGCGCGAGATGCTGCGCTCGCTCGCGGGCGGAGGCTTCGACCTGATCGCGATCGGCGGCGGGGCGAGCGGCCTCGGCGTCGCCGTCGATGCCCAGACCCGCGGCTACCGCACGCTGCTCCTCGAGCAGGACGACTTCGCGAAGGCCACCTCGAGCCGCAGCACCAAGCTCGTGCACGGAGGCGTTCGCTACCTGCAGCAGGGCAACGTGGGCCTCGTGCTCGAGGCCCTGCGCGAGCGCGGCCTGCTCTGCCGCAATGCCCCGCATCTCGTGCATCCGCTCGCCTTCATCGTGCCACGCTACCGCTGGTGGGAGGGGCCCTTCTACGGCGTGGGCCTCCGGGTCTACGACGTGCTGGCACAGTCGCTGAATCTCAGTCCATCGCGCCTGCTCGACTACGCCGAGACGATCGAGCGCATCCCGAACTTGCAGAAGGAG
>CAYOIG010000715.1:0-1587 GCA_964403915.1 uncultured Myxococcaceae bacterium | reverse complement strand
GGCACCGTCCAGGAGCCCGTGGATCCGGGCGACCTCACGCCGAAGGAGGTCCGGCGCCTCGACCGCTTCCTTCTTCTCGCGCTGGCCGCGGCGCGAGAGGCCCTTGGGGATGCCGGACTAGATCCGCTGCCGGCGCGCGTCGCGGCCGAGCGCGTGGGCGTGGCCATCGGTTCCGGCATCGGTGGTCTCTCCACGCTGACGGAGAACCATGCCGCCTTCCTCGCCGGCGGGCCACGGCGCGTCTCTCCGTTCCTGATCCCCATGGCGATCTCGAACATGGCCAGCGGCTACGTGGCGATCCGTCACGGCCTGCGCGGCCCGAACCTGTGCCACGTGAGTGCCTGCGCGACGGGCGCCCACGCAATCGGAGAGTCGCTGCGCATGATCGAGCGAGGTGATGCCGACGTCGTGCTCGCGGGAGGCAGCGAGGCGCCGCTGGTTCCGCTCGCCGTGGCAGGCTTCGCGGCCATGCGCGCGCTCTCCGTGCGCAACGACGAGCCCGCACGCGCGAGCCGGCCCTTCGATGCGGATCGCGATGGCTTCGTCATGGCCGAAGGGGCGGGCGTCGTCGTGCTCGAGGCCCTCGAGGTTGCCCGTGCCCGCGGCGCACGAATCCGCGCCGAGGCCCGTGGCTACGCTGCGACCGCCGACGCCGCGCATCTCGCGCTTCCGCTCGAGGACGGCGCTGGCGCACGGAGCTGCATGACGCTGGCGCTGGCCGACGCCGGCGTTGCTCCGGCCGAGGTCGGCTACGTGAACGCCCATGCCACGAGCACGCCGGCAGGAGACGAGGTCGAGGCCCGCGCCATCCGCAGCGTCTTCGGCGAGCATGCGGAGCGGCTTGCGGTCTCGAGCACGAAGTCCGCCACCGGCCATCTGCTGGGCGCGGCCGGCGCGGTGGAGGCGATCTTCTCGGTGCGTGCGCTCGAGACGGGCTGGCTGCCGCCGACGATCAATCTCGACCACCCCGATCCCGCCTGCGCGCTCGATCACGTGGCGCACGAGCCGCGCCGGACGGAGCCGCGGGTCGCACTCTCGAACTCCTTCGGTTTCGGCTGCACCAATGCGGCGCTCGTGCTCGAGCGCTGGGAGGGCTGATGGCAGAGCACGCAGCAGCGCAGACGAGCAGCGTCACCCCGGCCCTCGACCGGACGGATCCGGCGATCGCGGCGCTCGTTCGCCGCGAAGGGCGCCGCCAGGCCCTCGGGCTGGAGCTGATCGCGAGCGAGAACTTCGTCTCCGAGGCCGTGCTCGAGGCCGTGGGCTCCGTGCTCACCAACAAATACGCCGAGGGCTACCCGGGCCGCCGCTACTTCGGCGGCTGCGAGGTCATCGACGAGGTCGAGAGGCTGGCCACCGAACGCGCGAAGGCGCTCTTCGGCGCCGTTCACGCCAACGTGCAGCCCCACGCGGGCTCGCAGGCCAACGAGGCAGCGTACCGCGCGCTGATCGAGGTGGGTGACACCATCCTGGCCATGAATCTCGACCACGGCGGGCATCTCACCCACGGAAGCCCGGTCAACTTCTCGGGCAAGCTCTACCGGATCGTGCCCTACGGTGTGCGGCAGGACACGGAGCAGATCGACT
>CAYOIG010000714.1:0-2099 GCA_964403915.1 uncultured Myxococcaceae bacterium | reverse complement strand
CGCTGGGCGGCATCGCGGCGTGGATCGCATGTCTCGACACCTTCAGCCGGAAGGGTCGTGGCACGCCGCTGCCGGCCGACGCCCCGCGACATCTCGTGACGACGGGCCTGTTCGGCTTCGCGCGCAATCCGATCATGGCGGCCGAGATCGCGGCGATCTGGGCCGTGGCGCTTCATCTCGGGAGCACGGGTGCCGTGCTCTACGCGGCGGCGATCTCGATCGCGGCGCACCTCGCGATCGTCCACGTCGAAGAGCCGGAGCTTTGCAGGCGCTTCGGCCCCGCCTACGAGGAGTACTGCCGGAGCGTCCCGCGCTGGCTTCCGAGGCTCGGCCGCCGGCGCTGAACGGGGCAGGCGCAGGAAGGAGCGCCGAACGGTAGGCTCTGCCGGGGACGACGCCCCGGAGCGTCGCGGCGAATCGGGAGGCCTTCGTTGGCGGAAGGCGGTCTGCTCCGAACGTGGTGGCAGCGGCTTCGCGGGCGGCTCGAGCCGCGGCCCTGCCCGTACTCCGATGCGGCCGTCCTCGAGTCGCGGGCGCGCGGACTCTTCGCGAGCCCGAGCCGAATCCTGGGCGCATTCGGGATCGACGCCGGAGAGCGCGTCCTCGAGGTGGGGCCCGGCATCGGGTACTACTCGCTCGAGGCGGCAGCTCGCGTGGGTGCGGCGGGGCGCCTCGTCTGCCTCGACGTGCAGCACGAGATGCTACGCGAGACGCGCCGGCGCCTGCGAGCGCGAGCGCAGGAGGCGCACTTCGTTCGTGCGAGTGCGCAGGCGCTTCCGTTCCGTTCGGGCACGTTCGACCGAACGTTTCTCATCACCGTGCTCGGCGAGATCCCGGACCGTTCGTGCGCGGTACGCGAGCTGCACCGGATCCTGCGACCCGGGGGGCGAATGTCGGTGTGCGAGCAGCTTCCGGATCCCGACTTCGTGACGCTCGCCACGCTCCGGCGAGAGATGCCCGCGGCCGGCTTCGCGGAGGTCTCCACACAGCGACACCTCGGCATCGCGTACACCTCGACGTGGTCGCGGTAGCGAGCATTCGCGCGCGCGGAAGCGGATGCTCTCACGAGTGGGGAGGGGTCGTGCGGCCTGCGATACTGGCGTGATCGAGCAGCCGCGAGAACAGCCACGAGACGGAGAACACATGGAGAGCGTCCGCGGTTCCGGAGAAGCGGAGTCATCGTCCGCCGAGTACGATGGAGGATCGTTTGAGCGGCACGGCGTTGACTCGCGGGCCTGGAGGTGCACCCGCTGCGGTGCCGAGACCATCCAGAAGCTCTCGCTCCTGCACGCGGCCGGAAGCACGTCGACTACGATGGAGACCGTGATCACGGGAGCAGGGAAGGCGCTCTCTGGCGGCACGGTCAGGGTGGGCGAGGCTCGGGCGGAGTCGACCGGCTCGAGCACGACAGGGCTGGCCGAGCTCGTCGCACCGCCGGCGATGCCGGAGGAGCCGGGCGGAATCGGCGCCGCCGTGGGCTTCGTCGCCGGGATCGGCGGCTGCTTCGGCGGGTCCCAGATCGCTTCGACTGGCTGGTGGATGCTGCTCCCGTTCGTGCTGGGCGTGCTGGGAGCCGCCATCGAACGCAATGCGAGACGCGGACGCTACGAGCGGCACCGCGAAGAGTACGAGAAGAGCAGGGAGGAGTGGGAGGAGTCCTATCTCTGCCATCGTTGCGGCACGGTCTTTCGCGTGGCGTGACCAGGCGCGCCGCAGGAGCGACGGGTCAGGAACGTGGCACCAGCCGCACCGCCACCGAGCGCGAGGTGTCGAAGAGCAGGGCGATCCACGCGTCGCGCACGCCGTACTTCTCGCGCAGCAGCGCGCGGATCGTCGCGTGGCCCGACGCATCGCGAACCGGCTCGGCGCGGTACGCCTTCGAAATGCCATCGGTTCGCAGCACGACGTTCGGCGAGGCCAGGGCGTCCTCGAACCAGCCGTTCTCCGGCGTCCCGGCCTCGAGCCAGACCTCGCCTTCGTGCATGGCGTACCACACGTGGGTGCTGCGCGTGGAGCTGTCCGGCCGTGTCGTCTCGACGATCGCCACCCCGCCGGATTCGAGAGCCCAGACGGTGAAGCCGACGAAGGCGAGCAGGAGC
>CAYOIG010000713.1:0-3114 GCA_964403915.1 uncultured Myxococcaceae bacterium | reverse complement strand
CCCCGCCGAAGAGCAGCCAGATCACGGGCTCGAGGCGAAGCAGCAGGTGCTTCACGGCAGCATCCCTCCGAGCACCAGCACGAGCCCGAGCGTGAGAACGCCCCAGGCCGCGTAGAGCATGGCGTGGATCACGGGGCCGGGCGGAGGCGCCGCCGGGCCGATCTTCGGCGGCTGCGCCTTCGGGAACAGGCCGAAGAAGCGCACGCCCACCAGAAGCACCGAGAGCAGCACGAGGACGTGGAAGATCAGATAGGCCGGGCTGCGGAACTGCCGGAGCACCGTCTGCCACGCCTCGGGCCCGCTGCCGAGCGCCCACGTCACGCGCAGGATCGAGAGTCCGACGAGCAGATAGGTGATGCCCGTGGCATCGAAGATCAGGTAGCGCCGCATGCGCGGCGCGGACCAGAAGCCGTCGGGGACGGTCGGCGGTGCGGTCCGGGTGCTTCCCGCCCGGGCCGGCGCCATCGCATGGGGGTTCGCCGGTCGCGACATGGCTATTTGCCTCCTGCCCGCGGCGTGACGAAGGCCTTCAGCCAGTCCACGACCGCCAGCAGCTTGGCCTGGTTGATGGCCGCGGCCGGATCGACGCTCTTGGGGCAGACCTCGCTGCACTCGTTCGCGAACGAGCACTCGAAGACCGTTCCCTCGCCGCGGAAGACCGCGTTTCGCTCGGCCGCACCCTCGTCACGGGAATCGAGGTTGTAGCGGTGACCGAGCGCGATGGCCGCCGGACCGAGGAACTCGGGCACGTTCGACACCACGGGGCACGCCGCGTAGCAGAGCATGCAGTTGATGCACATGCTGAACTGCTTGAAGGCGTGCAGCTCCTCGGGCGTCTGCCGGTTGGGGCCTTCCTCGACCGCCTTCTCCTTGGCCTTGATGATCCAGGGCTTCACGGCCTTGAACTTGTCCATGAAGCCTTCGAGATCGACCACGAGATCCCGGATCACGGGGAAGTTCGAGAGCGGCGCGATGTGCACCTCGTCGCCGTACTCGCTGAGCGCCGTCGAGCAGGTGAGCTTCGGCTCGCCGTTCACCAGCATCCCGCAGCTCCCGCACACGGCCATGCGGCACGACCAGCGGTGGGAGATCGTGCCGTCCACCTCGTCCTTGATGTAGTTGAGGGCGTCCAGGACCTTCCAGTCCGGCCGCACCGGGATCGTGTACTCCTGCGTCTTCGGCACCTGATCCTTGTCGGGATCGAAACGCGTGACGACGAACTTCTTCTTCTGCACGTCGCTCATCAGTACTTGCGCTCCTCGGGCTGGAACCGGGTGATGGTCACGGGCTTGCGGTCGAGGTGCGGGCCGCCGGGCTCGAAATGGACCAGCGAGTGGTGCAGGAACTCCTGGTCGTTGCGGGTCTTGTAGTCGCTGCACGCATGGGCGCCGCGCGACTCCCGCCGCGCGGCCGCCGCCAGCGCGATGGCCTCGGCCACGTCGACCATGTTCGCGAGCTCGAGCGCCGTGAGGATCTCCGTGTTGAAGACCTTGCTGGCGTCCTCGAGCTGGAGATCGGAGACGCGGCCGCGAAGCTGCGCCATCACCCGAACCGACTCGTGCATCGAGGCCTGCTCGCGGTAGACGCCGCAGCCCTCTTCCATGGTCTTCTGCATCTCGCGCCGGATCTGCGAGATCTTCTCGCCGCCCTTGCGCCGGCCGCGCAGATCCTCGATGCGCGCCGCCTCCTCCTGCGCCTGGGCCAGCAGCGGCGCCTCGCTCCCGGCGCTCGCGCCTCGGGCGAACGCGATCGCCTTCTCTCCCGACCGCGCGCCGAAGACCAGACACTCGGTGAGCGAGTTCGAGCCGAGGCGGTTGGCCCCGTTCATCGAAACGCAGGCCGTCTCGCCCGCCGCGTACAGCCCGGGGAGCGTGGTTGCGCCGTCGATGTTCGTGTCGATGCCGCCCATCATGTAGTGGGCCACGGGCCGGATCGGGATCGGCTGGAAGACCGGATCGACGCCCGCGTAGGTCTTCGAGAGAGTCCGCACGAAGGGCAGCCGCTCCATGATCTTGGCCTCGCCGAGATGGCGCAGATCGAGGTGCACGTACTCGCCGTACGGGCCCTTGATGCCGCGCCCGGCGGCGATCTCCTGCATGATGGCGCGGGAGACCATGTCACGCGGACCGAGCTCGGCCTTCTGCCCCACGCCGTAGTCACGGGTCACGAGGAAGCGCTCGCCCTCGCTGTTTACGACGTAGCCGCCCTCGCCGCGCGAGGCCTCCGTGATGAGGATGCCGGTGCCGGGTAGCCCCGTCGGGTGGTACTGGACGAACTCCATGTCCTTGAGAGGGACACCGGCCCGATAGGCCAGCGCCATACCGTCACCCGTCTTGATCGTGCCGTTCGTCGTGAACGGGAAGCACTTGCCCGCGCCGCCCGTTGCGAGGATCACGGCGCGGCCGAGAATCGCGCGCATCGTGCCCTCGCGGACGTCGAGCGCAGCCACGCCCTTCACCACGCCGCCGTCCACCAGGAGCTTCGTCACGAACTGTTCGTCGTAACGGACGATGCGGTCGTAACGCATCGAGGTCTGGAACAGCGTGTGGAGCATGTGGAAGCCGACTTTGTCGGCGGCGAACCAGGTGCGCTTGGCGGTCATGCCACCGAAGGCGCGCACGGCCACGCGGCCATCCGCCTCGCGGCTCCACGGGCAGCCCCAATGCTCGAGGAGAGTCAGCTCCTTCGGCGCCTGCTCGACGAAGTAGTCGACGCAGTCCTGATCGGCGAGGAAGTCCGAGCCCTTCACCGTGTCCTTGAAGTGCATCTCGAGGCTGTCGTCGGCGGCCGCCACCCCGGCTGCGCCACCCTCGGCGGAGACGGTGTGGCTCCGCATGGGGTAGACCTTGGACACGAGGGCCACGCTCGCCTTCGGATCCGCCTCGACGGCCGCGATCGCGGCCCGCAGGCCCGCGCCGCCGCCGCCCACGATCACGATGTCGTGTCGGAAGACCTCCATCTCGGCGTCTGCCTCCGTGCTCCAGAGAGCTGCGAGCCCGCGAAAATGCCCGGCCCACCCGCCACGCGCGGGGCGCTCCGGCTCCGGGACTGTAGCTTTGGATGGCGGCTGTCTAGCGAATTCCGGAGCAGCCGGGAAGGATCGAGGTCATGCTC
>CAYOIG010000712.1:0-3674 GCA_964403915.1 uncultured Myxococcaceae bacterium | reverse complement strand
AGGGGCTCGAGGTAGTCGAGCACCGCGGGCATCAGCTCGGTCACCGACTTCTGCACCCGCGCCTCGTCCGCCGGCTGCTTGAGGATCAGCCCCTTCACGACGCGCTCGAAGAAGGCGCCCGCGACCGCCTCCATCACCCGCGTGTCGGCGTACTCCTCCAGAAACAGCGCCGTGCCGTACTGCTTCGGATCGGCCGGCATCAGCGCGGGCGACGGATGGGCCTTCTCGAGATAGGCGAGGATGCAGGAGGAGTCGGGCAGGACGTAGTCGCCGTCCTGGTAGACGGGGATCTTTCCGAGCGGGCTGATCTTCTTGAACTCGGGTGAGGGCGCCATCGGCATCACCGGGACGCTCTCGTAGGGAAGGTTCTTCTCCGCCATCGCGACCAGCACCTTGCGGACGAAGGGCGAAGCGCTCACACCGTGGATCTTCGGCACTGTCTGTCTCCTTGCTTGGGGGTTCGTGCTGTGAGAAGACCCGGCTACCGGCCGGGTCAGGACGGGGCTGCGCCCAGCTCGAAGAGCGCAGGAAAATCCCGGATCGCGCTGGCGTCCCCCTCGAAGGAGATGCCAGGGCGCGCGAGGGTTTCGGGGCCGTCGAGCGCGCCGCTCGCAAGGCCGAGCACGACGAGAGGCGGCGCCGTGAACGCGAGGTCGAAGCGGGGACCGGGCGCGCCGACGCGGGTGCCCCCGCGGCCGCCGCGCACGTGGACGCACACCGGCGCGCCCCCACTCGTCACGCTCACCTCGAAGCTCCGCGCAGGTGTCGGCTGCGTGCGGGCGAGAAAGCGGAACGCGAGCGGGATCCAGTCGGGCTCGAAGTGATCGCCCTTCTTTGGCGTGCCCAGCAGGCGAAGCCCCCAGCGCATGGCCTCGCGCAGCACGGGCTCGAGGCTGCTGCCTGCCTCAGTGAGCGCGTACACGGTGCTGCCGGCCGGCGGCGGAAGCGCCTCGCGCCTCACGACGCCGAGCGCTTCGAGTCGGGCCAGCCGCGTCGTCAGCACGCTCGACGAAAGGCCCGGCAGTCGCCGCCGCAGATCGCTGAAGCGCTGCGGACCCACCAGCAGCTCGCGCACGAGCGGGAGGGTCCAGCGCTCGCCGATCACCTCGGCGGCGCGCGCGAGCGCACAGAACTGGGGGTAGCGAAAGCTCTCCACCCCCCGAGCATGTCTCAGTTACTTCGAAAAAGCAACCATATGGTTCGAAATAAAGACCATCGATCGAGCCGGGGCCCAGGCCCTCGACAGTGTTTTTGAAACATGTTCCAATACGCCCGATGAACGTTCGCGCCACCCCCAAGCGCCGCTCTCGCCCGATTGCGGTGCGCCCCCCGGCCGCCCCGCCGGCCGATGCGCCGGCCACTGCACAGCCCGGCGCTTCTGCACCCCTCGCGGGCCTGGCCGCGAGCCAGCTGCGCCGCCTGCGCCGCATCGTGGATGCAGCGGTAAGCCTCGCCGAGAAGGGGGGATTCGATGGCGTGCGCCTGCGCGACGTGGCCGAGGTTTCGGACGTCGCCCTCGGCACCCTCTACAAGTACTTCCGCAACAAGGAAGACATCCTGCTCTTTGCGCTGACGGAGCAGGTGGGCCGGATGGAGGCTGCCTTCGCGGTGACGCCCGTCGGGGGGCGCTCTCCCCTCGAGCGCTGCGAGCAGCTCTTCCGTCGCACCACCCAGGGCCTGACGGCGCGCCCGCAGCTCGCGCGAGCCGTGCTGCGCTCAATGGCCTCCGGCGATCCGAAGATCGCGGTCCAGATCGCTGCCTTCCGGCTTCGCATCACACGCCTCATCGTGGCCTCCCTTCGCGGCGAGACCGTCGACGCGGGCGCGCCCGTCGAGGCCGAGATCGGCACCGAGCGCGAGCGACAGGTCGCCTTCCTGCTCATGAACGTCTGGTATTCGTCGCTCGCCGGCTGGGCGGGCGGGCTCCACGCGCCCGAAATCGTGGTGGAGCAGGTGTGCACGGCGGCCTCGCTCATGAGTGTTTCGTCGGCACCCTCCTCTCCGGAGGAGGGTGCGAGCGCCTCTGGCGCGGAGAGCCGATCGATGAGGAGGCGCCCATGAGCGTCGAGCTTCGCGAGGCCCGGCACGTCCTCGAATATTCGTACCGCCGCTCGGTCGGTCCGGTGATGGGGCGCTTCTTCGGCGCGCTCAAAGAAGGCCGAATCGAAGGAGTGCGCACGCCCTCGGGCCGCGTGCTGGTGCCTCCGCAGGAATACGACCCGGAGACGGGCGAGGCCACCGGCGAGCCCGTCGAGGTCGGAAGCAGCGGTGTCGTCACGGCCTGGGCGTGGGCGGCGCAGCCACGGCCGAAGCATCCCCTCGCGCGGCCGTTTGCGTGGGCGCTCGTGCACCTCGACGGCGCCGACACCGCGCTGCTCCACGTCGTGGCGGCCAGCTCCGAGGCCGGCATGAAGACGGGCATGCGCGTGCGGGCTCGCTTCCGCGAGGAGCGCGAGGGCGGAATCCTCGACATTGCCTGCTTCGAGCCCGAGGAGACGCGATGACCGAGATCGTGAAGAGCATCACGACCCCGATCCGGCTCGAATACGTCTATCGGCCCGGGCGCGCGACTTCGCGCTTCCTGCGGGGCCTCGCCGAAGGCAGGATCCTCGGCCAGCGCTGCCCCGTGACGGGCAAGGTCTACGTGCCCCCCCGCGGCGCTTCTCCGACGCACGGCGTACCGACCGAGGAGGAGGTCGAGGTTCGCGACACGGGCACCGTCACGACCTTCTGCATCGTGCGGATCCCTTCCGAGGGCCTCTCCATTCCGCCGCCCTTCGTCGCGGCGCACATCCTGCTGGACGGCGCCGACATCCCGTTCTTCGCGCTGATCCACGAGTGCCCCTTCGACCAGGTTCGCATGGGCATGCGCGTGAAGGCCGTCTGGGTGCCGAAAGAAGAGCTCGCGCCGACCTTCGAGAGCATTCGCTACTTCAAACCGCTGGACGAGCCCGACGCCTCCTTCGACTCGTACAAGGAGCATCTGTAGCGATGCGCGACGTGGCCATCGTCTCCTTCGCCCAGGTGCCGAACGTTCGCTGCGAGAGGGAGCGCAACGAGGTCGAGATGCTGATGCCGGTGGTTCGCGAGGCCATCGAAGCCTCGGGCATCCCGCGCCAGGAGATCGGCTTCACGGTCTCGGGGAGCTGCGATTACATCGCAGGCCAGCCCTTCGCGTTCGTGAGCGGCATCGACGCGGTGGGCCCGTGGCCGCCGATCAACGAATCGCACGTCGAGATGGACGGCGCCTGGGCTCTTTACGAGGCCTGGGTGAAGATCCAGACGGGGCAGGTCGACTCGGCGCTCGTCTACGCGTTCGGAAAATCGTCCATGGGCGACATCGCCGAAGTGCTGACCCTGCAGCTCGATCCCTACTACGTCGCGCCGCTCTGGCCCGACGCCGTGAGCCTCGCCGCGCTGCAGGCGCGCGTGCTCCTCGACCGCGGGCACGCCACCGAGCGTGCGATGGCCGAGGTGGCCGTCAGGAGCCGCCGCAGCGCGAAGCAGAACCCGAACGCCCAGCTTCGGGGAGATTTCGAGCTGGAGAAGCTGCTGGCCGAGCCGTATCTCGTATCTCCGCTCCGCAAGCACGACTGCCCGCCCGTCACCGACGGCGCCGCAGCCGTCGTGCTCGCAGCGGGCGATCTTGCTAGGAAGAAGTGCCGGCGACCGGC
>CAYOIG010000711.1:0-4119 GCA_964403915.1 uncultured Myxococcaceae bacterium | reverse complement strand
TCGAGGGAGTAGGTCGACTTGATGCTCGTTACGGCCATATGGCCATACTAGCGGCCTGCCGGAGCGGTGCCGGGAGGATTCTCGCGCCGGGAGCCCGGCTGCGCCGAGCCGGCGCTAGGCGCGCGGCTGCGGCACGGCCTTCGGAGCCCTGCGCGGCTGCTCCCGCTTGCTCCGCGCGAGGTGCTCGGCGGCCGACTGCAGCTCGGCGAATGCGAAGCGGATCTGCTCGGCCAGCAGCGGCAGGTCGGGCAGCGCGTCCCAGTCGGCGTTGAGGCCCCAGTAGAGCCCGCCGTCGTAGCTGAAGAGCGCCACGTTGAGGGCCTGCCCGGGCGTGAGCGGCGCCACGGGATACGACGCGCGCATGCGGCTGCCCAGCAGATACAGCGGGATCTGCGGCCCGGGCACGTTCGTGACCACCAGGTTGTAGGGCCGGGAGCGCACGGTCATCCTCACGGCCTGCACCAGGACGTTCGGCACCGTCCACTCCGCGACGGCCGTCAGCACGCGCCCGCCGAGCGCCTGCTTCGATTCCTTCAGTGCGCCCATCGTCTTGCGCACGGCGGCCAGACGCTCTTCGGGTTCGGCGAGCTCGATCGGAAGCTGGGCCACCATCTGCGTGATCTGGTTGCCCATGGCACGGCTGCCGTCCTTCGGCCGCACGCTCACGGGCACCATCGCGCGCACCTGGAGCTGATCGACGTCGAGCCCCCGCTTGGCGAAGAAGCCGCGCAGGGCGCCAGCCACCGTCGCGAGCACGACGTCGTTCAGCGTGCCGCCGAGGAGATCCTTCACGCGTTTGTAGTCGGCCACCCGGTGCTCGATCAGCTCGAAGCGGCGATGCGGGCCGAGCTGCCGGTTGAGCGGCGTCTCGGACGCCGAGTGGAGCGCTGGCGAGAGCACCTGCGCCACGCCGAGCGCCGCCTCGCGAACGGCGTGCACGGCCTGCCCCGGGTCGGCCCAGGCCTGCTGGAGCGCCTGGAAGGCCTCGAGCGGCTGCACCGCCCGGTGGAGCAGCGCATCGGCGGCGAGCCGCCCCGTGCTCGGCGCCGGCCGCGGCTTCCACGCTGCCGGCGCGACTGGCGTCACGTTCTCGGCGGGATCGAGCAGCACGGAGATCAGCTCCGCACCCGCAACGCCATCGATCATGCAGTGATGCGTCTTGGTGATCAGCGCCAGCCGATCGTTCTCGAGGCCCTCGACGAACCACATCTCCCAGAGCGGCTTCCCGCGATCGAGCTGCTGGGACATGATCCTGCCGATCAGCGCCTTCAGCACCTCCTCGTCGCCCGGACGCGGCAGCGCCGAGTGGCGCACGTGGTAGGCGATGTTGAAGCGCGGATCGTCGATCCAGATCGGATGCCCTTCGCCCGGGATCTCCGAAAGCCGCTGCCGAAAGCGAGGAACCCGGCCGAGGCGCGCCTCGATCGTGCCGCGAATGCGATCGATGTCGAGGCCACCGCGTTCGCTGCGAAGCGGCTTCTCGTCGAGCAGCAGGACGCCACCGACGTGCATGTGGTTGTTCGCGTCCTCGAGCCCCAGGAAGGAGGCATCGAGAGCACCGAGGCGCTCGTAGAAGGGCATGGCGGGGTCTCCCTTGGATGCGACCAGACTACCATCCCGGCGCCGGGACGCCGATGGAGGCTCCGGAACGAACTCGGGAGGCGAGCATGGCGCTGGTGGAGACGGCCCTCGACGGAGCGATCGGAACCCTCACCCTCGCCCACGACGAGCGGCGCAACGCCCTCGGCCGGGCCCTCGTCGATGATCTGCTCGCGGGACTGGCCCGCTTCGAGCAGGCCCGGGCGCGGGTCGTGCTGCTGCGGGCACACCCGGGAGTCCGCGTCTTCTCGGCCGGCCACGACATCGCGGAGCTGCCCCGCGGCGGCAGCGACCCCCTCGCCTACGACGACCCGCTCGAACGGCTGCTGAGGGCGGTGAAGCGCTTCCCTGCGCCGGTGATTGCCGTGATACACGGATCGGTGTGGGGAGGAGCCTGCGATCTCGTGCTCTCCTGCGATCTCGTGGTGGGAGATCCGAGCTGCTCCTTCGCCATCACGCCGGCCAATCTCGGCCTGCCCTACAACGCGACGGGCATCCTGCAGCTCATGAGCCGCGTTCCGCTGCACGTGGCGAAGGAGATGTTCTTCACCGCCGCGCGGGGGGCGGCCGAGGCCGCCCACCACTGGGGGATCCTCAACCACCTCGTCCCCGAGGAGGAGCTCGAGGGCTTCAGCCGGGAGCTCGCACGCACGATCGCGTCGAAGGCCCCGCTCAGCGTGGCCGTCATGAAGGAGCAGCTCGAGCTCCTCGCGGGCGCACGCGCTCTCTCCCCGGAGGTCTTCGAGCGCATCGCGGAGCATCGCCGCCGCGTCTACGAAAGCCGCGACTACCGGGAAGGGATCCTCGCCTTCGAGCAGAAGCGCCCACCCGAGTTCAAAGGCGAATAGAGCGGGAGGGTGTTTTCGGGCGCGGTGCGCGCGAGACTGGGAGGGCGGGCCGATCGCCCCGGGGAGGCAGCATGCTGCGGATCGAGAAGCCGGAGATCTTCGGGGTGACGGAATCGAGCGTGACCCTCGCGTTCGACGTCCGCGACGCTCATGGGCCGGCAGACGCCGAGGCGCGCGTACGGATCGACGGCGAGGTGCGCGCCGTCTCGGAAGGCCCGGCTGCCACGCGGCTCGTGCGCATCGAGGGGCTCGCGCCGGGGCAGCGCCATCGGCTCTCGATCGAGGTGACGGGCGCCGAGCCCATGGCGCCGGATCCCTACTTCCCGGAGAGCGTCGAGACGCTGCCCGCGCCTGCTGCGCGCGAGGTGGCGTCCTTCGCCACGCTGAACGATCTCCACTTCGGCGAGCTGCGCTTCGGCGGCGTGCTCGAGGAGGACGGCGAGCTCGGCGCGGACGGGCCCGGCTCGCCGTCGGTCCGCGCCGACGACACCGAGGTGCCCTACTGGCGCTTCATGAACGAGGACGCTCTCGACGAGATCAACGCCGCCGGCGTCGAGGCCACGCTCATCAAGGGAGACATCGCCGACCGCGGCCTGCCCGAGCAGTTCGAGGCTGCGGCGGGAGCCTTCTCACGGCTGCGCATGCCGCACCATGCGTTTCTCGGCAATCACGACCACTACGGCCGCAATGCCGGCCTCGACGTCGACGGCTATGCGCTGCTGGGTCAACCGCGCGCGCCCCGCAGCCTCGATCTCGGCGGCTGGAAGCTCGTGCTGGTCGAGACGGCCGAGCCGGGCGAACACCACGGCGTCTTCGGCGAGGATCGTCTTGCCTGGCTCGACGAAGCCCTGGCCCAGACGCGCGAGAGCGCGCAGCCGACGCTCGTGCTGATGCACCACCATCCGGTGCCACCCGAGCACGCAGACACGTATCCCAACAACATCGGGATCCGGCCCGAGCAATCGCTGCGGCTCTACGATCTCATCGGCCGCCACCCGCAGGTGCGCGGCGTCCTGCTTGGCCACACCCACCGCAACCGCCTGCGCCGCTACGCCGCCTCGGGCAACGTGCCCTACGTCGAGGTGAACTGCGCCAAGGACTACCCCGGCGGCTGGGCGCACTACCGGCTCTTCGAGGACGGTACCTTTCGGCAGGAGGTGCGGCGCACCGCGAGCCCGCGGGCGCTCGCGCATTCGGCGCGCTGCCGCGATTTCTTCAAGGGCTTCTACCGCGTCTTCGCCCTCGGCCAGCTCGGGGAGAGGAGCTTCGTCGCCGGCTAGCGGTCGAGAGATGCAGGGAGGGTGCAGGCGCGCGGAGTTCGAAGCGCAGCTGCATGCTCCCGAGCGGCGGCAAGTCCGCGTCCGGCTTCAGATCATCTCGAAGGGGCCGATACGAACTCCGAGTTCCAAGGAGGGGTCTCCATGTTCCGTCCCATCCGCCGCCTCGTGGCCTCGGCGCTGGTCGCTGCGCTGGTCGCGCTCGCCGCCAGTCCCGCGCTGGCCGGCGACTACTACAAGTATTACGAGTACGACGAAGATCCGTCGGGCGTGGCGACCGATGCGCTCATCATGCGCCCGGCCGGCCTGATCGCCTTCTTCCTCGGGCTCGGCCTCTTCATCCCGGCGGCCGTGATGACGACGGTCGTCGGCCAGCCGCAGAACATCGACAAGCC
>CAYOIG010000710.1:0-3069 GCA_964403915.1 uncultured Myxococcaceae bacterium | reverse complement strand
CAGGCGGCCACGAAGAGAGGTCGGCGCGGATAGCGGTCGACCAGCGGCCCCGACGAGGTGACGCCCACGCCGAGCCCGAGCGCGACGCTCGCGCCGAGGAAGCCCGACGCCGCGAGATCCATGGAGAGATCGCGCGCCATCGCGGCCTGGTTCGCGCCGACGAGCACGAGCACGATGCCGAGCGCGAAGAAAGCGGCCGAGCCGAGGGCGAGCACCCCGCGTGACTAGCACGCGGCCGCCGGGCTCACATCATGTTGAGATCGAGCCGCGCTGCCTCGCTCATCATGCCCGGGTTCCAGGGCGGCTCCCAGACCACGTCGACCCGCACCTCGGCGACCCCCTCGACCTCGCGCACCTTCTCCTCGACCTCGGGCGGCAGCGAGCCTGCGACCGGGCAGGCCGGTGAGGTGAGGGTCATGCGGATCGCCACCGCACCTTCCGGTGCGACGTCGACCGAATAGATGAGCCCCATCTCCCAGATGTTGACGGGGATCTCGGGGTCGTAGCAGGTCTTTATGGCGTCGATCACGCGCTCGCGGAGCGCGGCTTCCGGTGTGGTCTCGGGCTCCGTCATGCTCGTCCCCTCTTCACTCCGTGCTGACCGTCTGCGCGTCTCCCAGCGCCGAGTGCAGGGCGTGCCACACCAGCGTCGCGCACTTGATCCGTGTCGGGTAATCGCGCACACCCGAGAACACCGCGAGCTTTCCGATCTCTTCAGGCCCAGGCATGGCGTCGGCCGGTCCGGCGATCAGATCGCGGAAGCGTTCGAAAAGGCGCTCGGCGTCGGCCCGCGACTTGCCCTTCACGACCTCGGTCATCATCGAGGCGGAGGCGGTCGAGATCGCGCATCCAGAACCCTCGAATCGCACGTCGCGCACGACGTCACCGTCGAGCAGCACGTGCAGCGTCACGCGGTCGCCACAGAGCGGATTGTGGCCCTCCGCGTGTGCGCTCGCTCCCGGCAGAGCGCCGAAGTTTCGCGGCTTCTTGTAGTGGTCGAGAATCGTCGACTGATAGAGCTCGCGCAGATCCGACATCAGGCGAAGACCTCGGCGACCTTGCGCAGCCCGGCGGCGAGCGTCTCGAGCTCCTCGAGGGTGTTGTAGAAGGCGAGGGATGCGCGCGCGGTCGCAGGCACGCCGAAGCGGTCCATCACGGGCTGCGCGCAGTGGTGACCGGTGCGGATCGCGATGCCCTCCTGGTCGAGGATCGTGCCCACGTCGTGGGCGTGGATGCCGGCGAGAACGAACGAGAGCACGCTCGCCTTGTGTGGGGCCGTGCCGATCATGCGCACGCCAGGGACGGCCTCGAGCAGGGCCGTGCCGCGGCCGAGGAGCTCCTTCTCCCATTCTGCGATGCGCGTCAGCCCGACCGCCTGCACGTAGTCGAGGGCGGCGCCGAGCCCGATCGCACCGGCGATGTGCGGGGTGCCGGCTTCGAACTTGTAGGGGAGGACATTCCAGGTCGTCTTCTCGAAGCTCACCGAGGCGATCATGTCACCGCCCCCCTGCCAGGGCGGCATGGCCTCGAGCAGCTCCGAGCGCCCGTAGAGCACGCCGATCCCGGTCGGGCCGAAGAGTTTGTGGCCGGAGAAGGCGTAGAAGTCGCATTCGAGGGCTCGGACGTCGACGGCCTGGTGCGCCACGGCCTGGGCGCCGTCGAGGAGCACCGGCACGCCGTGCGAGTGAGCCATGGCCGTGATCTCGCTGGCCGGGTTCACGGTGCCCAGGGCATTCGAGACCTGGGAGATCGCCAGCAGCTTCGTGCGCGGCCCGAGGAGCCTCTCGAGCGCCTCGAGGTCGAGCACGCCGCGGTCGTCCATCGGGGCGACGCGAAGCCGTGCGCCCTTCTCGTCGCACAGCATCTGCCAGGGCACGATGTTCGAATGGTGCTCCATCGCGGTGATCAGCACCTCGTCGCCGGGCCCGACGTGGCCGCGTCCGTAGCTCGCCGCCACGAGATTGATCGCTTCCGTGGTGCCGCGGACGAAGACGATCTCGTGCGTCTCGGCGGCATTGAGGAACGCCCGCACCTTCTCTCTCGCGCCCTCGTAGGCGGCCGTTGCGAGCTCCGAGAGCAGGTGTACGCCACGGTGGATGTTCGCATTCTCCTCGGCGTAGTAGCGGGAGACGGCGTCGATCACCGAGCGCGGCTTCTGCGTGGTGGCGGCGTTGTCGAGGTAGGCGAGCGGTCGCCCCCGCACCGTGCGCTGGAGGATCGGGAAGTCCTCGCGCAGGCGTTTGACGTCGAGGGGCGGCGGGGCGGCGTCCCGGGGCTCGCGGATCGGGCCTCTCACGCGGCCTCCGCCTGCGTGCGCAGGAGTCGCGCCAGCAGCAGCTCGTCGATGCGCTCGCGCAGCGCCCCGATTCCGATCCGCGCCGTGATCTCGGCCGAGAAGGCGCGCATCAGGAGCGCGCGTGCGGCGGAGAGATCGATTCCGCGCGCGCGCAGGTAGAAGAGGGCGTCTTCGTCGATCTGGCCGATCGATGAGCCGTGCGAGCAGCGGACGTCGTCGGCGAAGATCTCGAGCTGCGGCTTCGAGTCGATCTCGGCGTCGGCCGAGAGCAGCAGGTTCTTGTTCGTCTGCTGCGCGGAGGTCTTCTGCGCGTCCGGCCGCACGATCACCTTGCCGCTGAACACACCCCGTGCCCGGTCGGCGAGCACGCCCTTGTAGAATTCGCGACTCGTTCCCTGCGGCCGTGCGTGGTCGATGGTCGTGTGGTTGTCGACGTGCTGTCGCCCCGTAGCGACGTAGAAGCCGTTGAGCTCGCAGTCCGCGCCGGGCCCGTCGAGGACGGCCAGCACGTCGTTGCGCGTGAGGCTTCCGCCGAGGGAGATTCCGTGGGCCTTGTAGTGACTGTCGCGCGCGAGATGTACCCGGATCGTGGCGAGGTGTGCTGCGTCCTCGTGCTCGCGCTGCAGGCTCACGTGCTCGACGGCAGCGCCCTCTCCGAGCGCGATCTCGCAGACCGCGTTCGTGAAGGTGCTGCCCGCCCCGAGGGAGACGAAGTCCTCGATCACGGTCGCACGGCTTCCGCGTCCGGCGACGATCAGCGTGCGCGGGTGCGA
>CAYOIG010000709.1:0-2454 GCA_964403915.1 uncultured Myxococcaceae bacterium | reverse complement strand
CGATCGCCTGCTGGACCTCGCGGCGCATCTCGCGCGCCGCGTCGAGGCGGAGCCGAGCCTTCGGCTCGTGGCACCGGCCCCGCTCACCGCCGTCTGCTTCGAGGTGAGAGGCCTCGATGCAGACGGTCACTCGCGCGTGCTGCGCCGGCTTCTCGACTCGGGCGTCGGGCATCTCGGCCCCGCCCGCGTCCACGGACGTCCCGCGCTCCGCGCCTGCATGACGAACCTGCGAACCACCGAGGCCGATCTCGACCAGATGCTCGAGACCGTCGTCGCACTCGCCTGCGAGACGTGACGTGGCGCTCAGCCGTTCGGCGGGAAGCCGGTCGCGCGCGGCACGGGAAAGAAGTGGTGGTGGTAGCCGCCCGTGATCTCGTAGATGCCGATCCCTTCGCGGCCGTCGTCGGTGCGGATGGCGAGCAGGTTCTGACCGCCGCCGTAGGGTCCGTAGCGCGCCGCCCACTTCCCGCGGCCTTCGACGCCGATCGTGCGGCCGCCCTCGAGCGTGATCTCGACGCGACCCTCGAGGCCATGGACAGCGTCGCCGTCGCGGTCGTATCCCGTCCGGCGGCCGTCGGCTCCAACCCAGTGCAGATCGTGGCGGTAGCCGATCACGGGGATGGGCGCAGATCCGTTCGCAGGAGCAAAACAGCCATCGGTGAACACGTGCGCGCCGTTCGGATACTCCCAGTGCCAGACGCCGAACATGCCGTCGGGAAGCTGGAGAGCGAGCCATTGCCACATCGGGCAGCGGGCGTGATCGCGGATCCCCCAGGAGTGGTCGCGCTGGCCCCACCAGCCGTCGACGGAGCGCGTCTCGCCCGCGTGACGGATCCAGCCCGAATAGTCGCCCGACTGGATCATGTGGCTCTGGTCCCAGATGATCTCGTGGCCCGCCTTCATCGTGCCGCGGCGCAGACCGTAGGCCTGCGTCCGCCCGCTGAACGTGACATCGAGGGCGACGGGCGCCCCCGGCACCTCGGCCACGCGCAGCCGAACGCGGCGCAGCGGCTCGATGATCTCGACCGTGACGGGACCACACACCATGGTGTGAGGGTCGCCGTCGAAGGGCCGGGAATGACGCGCGAACTGGAGCACGCCGCCGACTCGTCCGAGCTGCAGGGAGTCGAGCTCCCCGCGCGCCGGGAAGGTCGAGAGTGTGAGGATCACGACGTCGCCGAGGTGGTCGCGCGGGTGCATGACGAAGAAGAGGCTGTCGCGCCAGTGCGCGTGGTGCGTCGCCACGTTCGGATACGGCTCGGGGATCTGATGGACGAAGAGCTCGTCCATCGGCGTGAGCATCGGCATCGTCCACCTCCGGGCCCGCGGCCGGGCCGCGGCACGGTAGCCCAGCCCGTGCAGGCGCGGTGAGCGGCCCGGGTCAGCGTGCGGAACGCTCGCGATCCAGAATCTCGCTCGCATCTCGCTGGATCGCGAGATCCTCGATCCACTGATCGGCCCGCGGCTCGAGGGTCGCCGTCTCCTCCACCAGCCGCAGCCCCTCGGCACGCCGTTCGGGCGCCTGCGAGAGGATCGCGAGGCCGAGCAGATAGTGGTTGCCGGGGTGCCGCGGGTACTCGGTGACTGCGCGCTCGGCGAGCGGCACGGCAGCGGCGCGGTCGACCCAGCCCGAGAGCAGGGGCACGCGAGGAAGCTCGGAGTGAAGACGCGAGAGAAGACGGATCGCGCCTCCCTGCTCGACGCCGGGATCGAGCGCAATCGAACGCAGCGTTGCCTCGTGCAGGCGGTTCGCAACACCGGTTCGAACGATCTCGAGGAGCCCAGCGATTCGGCTCCAGGCGCCGAGATTGACGGCATACCAGAAGTAGAGCGCCGCAGCGTCGCGTCGCTGCTCTGCGGAGAGCCGTTCCCGGAGCGCTTCCGGCTCCAGCCGAGCAAGGGCATCCGGGCCGCCGACCTGCGTGGCCAGGGCCGCAAAGGCTCGCTCGGAGACGGCGAGCGCCTGCTCGTAGGTGCTGCGTTCGGCCGCGACGCCGTCGGCCGAGAAGTCTCCCGCGAACCAAAGCGCCCGGAGCAGCTTCCAATACGCCTCCTGACTGCCTGCATTCGCCGAGAGCGCCTCCTCGTAGGCGGCAACTGCGGCGCGCGTGCGCGCGTGGCTGGCCCTGTCGCCGTCGGCTCCCTCGGCGCGGCGTGCCCACAGCGCGTCGGCCCGCTCGAGCTCCGCGGACGCGACCGCCGTGCCGGCTGCGCACAGCAGGAGCAGCACCACCACCGCACCGAGGCGCGCGGTCCGGGCGATCCCGTCCAGCATTCCGCGAAACACCGCGGCATGGAGCGGAAAGACTGCAGCCCAGTAGAGTCGCCCGAGCAGCCCCGAGGGCTCGAACAGGGCGGTCTGCTGGATGAGGGTCGCGCCCTCGCCGGGCCGAACCTCGAACTCGAGCCAGGCCCGACCCGGCAGCTTCATCTCGGCGCGCAGGCGCAGCACAC
>CAYOIG010000708.1:0-1709 GCA_964403915.1 uncultured Myxococcaceae bacterium | reverse complement strand
CTTGCGGCAGCCTTGGGTCTCGATCCGGGTGCCGACCCAGCCTGGCGCGGAGCCCTCGCCCTCGCCCGTGATACCGGAAGCTTCGCTGCGACGGGCGGGCTCGGAACGGGGCCTCTCGCCGGCACGCTCGCACTGCGTGAGGGCGTGGCGATCGTGCTCGCCACGTACGCTCGCGGCGTGGTGCCCGCAGACATGGCCGTCCGGCGTGCAGCGCTCACGGGCTTCGCCGTGGCGCTCGTGCAGCCGAACGCGTTCGTCGAGGCTGCCGTCGCCGGCTTTACGCCGGACGTGGTCACGCTCGAGCTGCTACCCGATTCGGCCGAGGTTCTTGCTGACAGCACGGAGGCTGGGGGCGTCTGGCAGCGCCCGGTCGTGCTCGGAGCCGCACGCTGGCAGATCGTGGCCCGTGCGGGCGCCCGCTTCGATGAGTTCAACGCCCGGTCGCACGCAGCTTCCACGCTCGCGACCGGCTGCCTTGCGTCGCTCCTGGCCGCAGTGGCAGTCGGCGAGCTCGTACGGCGCGCCCGCCGCCTGCGCGAAGACGCGACGAGAAGAGACGCCGACCTGGCGGTTCGCACTCACGAGCGAGACGCCGAGACCGCGGCTCGGAGACGGGCTGCAGAGGCGCTCCGCCGAAGTGAGGAGGAGCTCCGGCTGTTGGTCGAGGGGCTGACGGACTGCGCGCTGTTTCTCCTGGCAGCCGATGGCACCATTGCGAGCTGGAACGCCGGCGCGGAGCATCTCTTGGGGTACACGCGCCATGAGGTCATCGGCCTCCGGCTCGACGTCCTCTACACGCCCGAGGACGTCGCGAACGGAGTGCCGGGGGCGCTGCTCGCCGCCGCGGAGCGGGAGGGCCGTGCAGTGGCCGAGGTCTGCCATGTCCGGCGCGACGGCACGCGCTTCTGGGTCGATGTGGCGCTCTCGGCTCTGCACGCGACCGATGGCTCGCTGCGCGGGTTCGCAAAGCTCGCACGGGACGTCACCGCCCGGCGGGCCGCCGAGGGTGAGATCCGGGAGCTGAATGCCAGCCTCGAGCGGCGCGTCGAGGACCGCACGGCCGAGCTGGCGGCTGCGAACCGTGAGCTCGAGGCCTTCACCTACTCGGTCTCCCACGACCTGCGTGCGCCGCTGCGCGCCATGTCGGGCTACGCTTCGATGCTGATCGAGGATCACGGCCCGGCCCTCGATGCCGATGCCAGGCGCTGCCTCGACGTGATCCTGCGCGCAGCGGCCGAGATGTCGACCCTGATCGACGACCTGCTCGCCTTCTCCCGACTCTCGCGCCAGGCGCTCCAGCGTGAGGTCGTCGATCTGCGGGCACTCACGGACGAGGTGGTACGGGAGCTCGCGCCTCAGCGTGCGGGGAGACTCGTCGAGATCGTGATCGGTGACCTGCCGGTGGTTCGCGCCGACCGGTCGATGCTGAAGCAGGTGCTGATCAACCTCGTCGCCAACGCGCAAAAGTTCACGCGCAGCCGCGAGAAGGCGCGGATCGAGATCGGCTGTGAGCCCGATGCCGACGAGCCGGTCTTCTTCGTGCGCGACGACGGCGTGGGCTTCGACATGCGCTACGCGGACGCGCTCTTCGGCGTCTTCCAGCGCCTGCACTCCGCCGAGGAGTACGAGGGAACGGGCGTCGGGCTCGCGCTGGTCCAGCGCATCGTGCTGCGGCACGGCGGCCGCGTCTGGGCGGAGTCGAAGCCGGA
>CAYOIG010000707.1:0-2141 GCA_964403915.1 uncultured Myxococcaceae bacterium | reverse complement strand
CGCGGCATGAGCGCGCGCGTGCCGAAGACGCTCGACGAGTTGCTCGAGGTGCCCGGCGTCGGCCCGGCCAAGCTCGCGCGCTACGGCGAAGCGTTCCTCGAGGAACTGCGGCGGCCGGAGTAGGCCCCTCGACGCTCCCGGCGGCCGCGTGTATCGTCGCCGCCGCCATGACCGCCTCCCGCCCGATCACGCGCACCGTCGCCGCCCGCATTCCGTACGCCAACTGCGCGCCCTTCTACGCGCTGTGGGGCGACGCGCCGTTCGCGGTTCGCAACCTGGTGCCGCGCGACCTCGGCCGCGAAGCCGAGGCGGGCACGGTGGACATGGGCATCATGGCCGCGGGCGATTTCCTGCGCCTCAAGCCGCGGTTCGAACTGCTCGCGCCGCTCGGCGTGTCGGCGCGCGGACCCGTGCAGTCGGTGTTGCTGTTCTCGCGCCGCCCGGCGGCCGCGCTCGAGGACGCGCTGATCTCCGTGACCCCGGAGACGTCCACGTCGATCCGCCTGCTCCGGCTGCTGCTCCAGGTGCGCCGCGGCTTCCGGAACACCCGCCTGTTGCGCGGCCTCGAACCTTCGCAGGCCGACGGGCTGCTGCTGATCGGCGACCAGGCCATGCGCACGCGCAAGCGTCCGCCCGAGGGCTTCGTGCACACGCTCGACCTGGGCGAGGACTGGCTGGAGTGGACCGGGTTGCCGTTCGTGTACGCCGTGTGGGCCGTGCGCGCCACGGTCGATCCGGCCGCCAAGCAGGAACTCGCGCAGTTCGTCGACGCCTCGCTGGCCGCCGGACTGGCCTCGCTGCCCGACGTCGCCCGGCGCGAAACCGGTCCCGGCTGGAGTGCCGACGAGGTCGAAGCCTACTTGCGCCGTTTCACTTACCGGTTCGGCCCACAGGAGTTGGAGGCGCTGGGCCGGTTCGAGTCGTTGCTCACCGAACACGGTCTGCTGCACCTCGACTGATCCCGCCCGCAACACCCCCGGAGAGCGCTGCGTAATCCGGGCCGTGCGGCAGGACGGCGGCGGTCGCCGCCCGCCTGACGCGAACCCCTCCGAAGGAGATGCAAGCCCCATGGCGACCATGCACGAAGTCGACTACGAGATCCTCGGCGACGACATGCAGTTCGTGAAGATCGAGCTGGACCCGGGCGAGGCCGTGGTCGGCGAAGCCGGCGCGATGATGTACATCGAGGACGGCATCCAGTTGAACACGATCTTCGGCGACGGCTCGCAGCAGCAGGGCGGCTTCATGGGCTCGCTGCTCAGCGCCGGCAAGCGCCTGCTCACCGGGGAGTCGCTGTTCATGACCGTGTTCTCGAACCAGGGCCAGGGCAAGCGCAAGGCCGCTTTCGCGGCGCCCTACCCCGGCAAGATCGTGCCGCTGCACCTCAAGGAGCTGGGCGGCGAGATCGTGGCGCAGAAGGACTCGTTCCTCGCCGCGGCCAAGGGGGTCTCGCTCGGCATCGCGTTCACCAAGCGTTTCGGCGCGGGCCTGTTCGGTGGCGAAGGCTTCATCCTGCAGCGCCTGCAGGGTGACGGCTGGTGCTTCGTGCACGCGGGCGGCACGCTCGAAGAAAAGACGCTCGCGCCCGGCGAGACGCTGCGCGTCGACACGGGCTGCATCGTCGCGATGCAGCCGAGCGTGGACTACGACATCCAGGTGGCGGGCGGCATCAAGTCGGTGCTGTTCGGCGGCGAGGGCCTGTTCCTGGCCAAGATGAGCGGCCCGGGCACGGTCTGGCTGCAGAGCCTGCCGTTCTCGCGCCTGGCCAGCCGAGTCTTCGCCGCAGCACCCCAGGCCGGTGGTGGTGGCCGGGAGGAAGGCTCCCTGCTCGGCGGGGTGGCGGCCGGCGGATTGCTGGGTGGCGTCTTTGGCGGCGGCGACGACGATTGATCGCCGGCGCACCGGAGGCCTTGGGGCCTCCCGGGTGCCATGAACAAGGAAGAAGGGGGTGGCGCAGTGCCACCCCCTTCTTCTTTGCGGACCCGATTCAGGGCGGGTCTGACCGCTCGGATCATCGCACCACCAGCACCGGTACCGCACTGTGGGTGAGCACCTTCTGGGTTTCGCTGCCCAGCAACAGGGCGGCCACACCGCGACGGCCGTGTGAGGCCATCACGATGAGGTCACAGTCCTGTTGCTTG
>CAYOIG010000706.1:0-1860 GCA_964403915.1 uncultured Myxococcaceae bacterium | reverse complement strand
CGCGATCGGACTCTCGATCTGTTACGACCTGCGCTTCCCCGAGCTCTACCGCGCGCTCGCCGCGCGCGGCGCGCGCTTTCTCTCGGTCCCGAGCGCCTTCACGCCGCAGACGGGCAAGGATCACTGGGAGGTCCTGCTGCGCGCTCGGGCGATCGAGAACCAGGCCTTCGTGCTGGCGCCGGCCCAGTGTGGCCGGCACAGCGCGGCGCGCTCGAGCCACGGGCGATCGATGATCGTCGATCCCTGGGGCGTCGTGATGGCACAGGCCGCCGATGCGCCGGGCGTCGTCTTGGCCGACTGCTCCCTCGAGCGGCAGGACCAGGTGCGCGCGTCGCTGCCGGCGCTGGAGCATCGCCGGCTCTGAGCGACGGGCCGCGTCGAGAAGCGCCCGCGAATCGAGCCGCCGGGTAAAGACGGCGCCGGGGAGCGCCGATCCAGCCGTTCGGCGCGAGCGCCAGCGAGGATCCGATGGCCCCCTCTTCCGTCCCGGATGGTCGCCTGACCGCCCACCTGCTTCTGCAAGACGGCACGCGCATCCCGCTCGAGGCCGAAGAGACGCTGATCGGACGCGGCCCGGCCTGCCAGCTCGTGCTCCAGGACGAGGGAGTGAGCCGTGAGCACGCGCTGGTCGGCTACGACGAAGCGATCGGTGTCTGGACGCTCGAAGATCTCCAATCGACGAACGGAACGCGCGTCAACGGCAAGCGCGTGCGCTCGGCGACACTCCAGCCAGGGGACGAGCTGCAGATCGGAAGCACGCGCCTCCGCTTCCAGACCGGGTGAGCGGCCGTCCTCTCACTGCGAGAGCCGCCGGCGCAGACGCGGGCCGAGCGCCGAGGCCAGCGGGACCGGAAGTCGGCTCCAGAGCCCCGAGAGCCGCCGGAGAACGCCGCCGCTGCCTCCCGCTCCCTCCGGCAGCAGGCCGCCCGCGGCGTCGAGCCGGAGCCAGGCGAGCGGCCATTCGCTCGCGCCCCAGCCGAGCTTGAAGCGATGGGTCCCGCTGCCGGGTGGCGAGCGTCCGAAGTCGAAGGCGCGCGCCCCCATTGCGACGGCCCAGCGCAGCGCCTCCCAGTAGAGCAGGTTGTTCGGGCAGCGCGCCCGCTCCGCGCGCAGTGTCGACGCCCAGGGCACCGTGACACGCCCTGCGTACTCGATCGCCACCAGGCCGCCGACGGGACGAGCAGCGTCCTGCACCACGACGAAGCGCACGCGCCGGCCGAATACGCGCGCCATCGCGCGATAGAAGCCCGGGGCGTGTACCGGAGAGCCGAGATCCCGCATGTTGACGCGAAAGGGTGCATAGAAGCGCTCGACGAGGTCCACCGCGTCTTCCTGCGCCACCGTCAGGCCCTCGCGGCTAGCCTTTCGCGTCTGGTTCCGGACCTTCGCCGAGAGACCCTTACAGAGCGCCTCCTCGCTGGCCGGGAGCGGCAACACGAGATCGACGCGCCCGGCGGGCAGCGGCCGCGGGCCCGTGCGAAGGGGCTCCCACTGCCGCAGCTCGACGGCGCGGGCTCCCCAGCCCCGCGCCTCGGCCAGCGCAGCCTCGCGCAGCGCGACCTCGGCCTCCTCGTCGAGCGCGAGAATGCCGCCGGTGTCGAGAAATGGCATCGAGACCAGCTCACGACGGCCACCGAGGGTGTGGAAGCGCACGAGGGGGAGCACGCCGCGGAGGCTGCCTCCCGCCCCCCGCGCTCCCAGGAAGACCGGCTCGAGCCCGTAGCCCTCGCGCATCACCGCCGCCCAGCCGGCCGCATGGGCCAGCGTCGCACCGGGCATGCTCTCTACGAACTCGTCCCACTCCGCGCCCGGCTCGGGCAGGCGTTCCACGCGCATGGGCGCCGAGTATAGGAGCCCCCG
>CAYOIG010000705.1:0-9277 GCA_964403915.1 uncultured Myxococcaceae bacterium | reverse complement strand
CTCCGCGAGCGTGCAGACCGCCAGGGCCTCGCGCTCTCGAGCGGCATCGACGGCGACGTGCCGCCGCGACTGCTGGGCGATGCCGGACGGCTGCGCCAGGTGCTTCTCAACCTGGTCTCGAACGCCGTCAAGTTCACGTCGCAGGGGAGCGTCTCGATCGCCGTCGGCATGCAGGAAGCCACGCGCGGCTTCGTGCGCCTGCGTTTCGAGGTGCGAGACACGGGGCCCGGAATCGCGGAGGAGACGCAGTCGCGCCTGTTCCAGGCCTTCAGCCAGGCCGACGCCTCGATGAGCCGGCGCTTCGGCGGCACCGGCCTCGGCCTCGCGATCTCGAAACGGCTGATCGAGCTGATGCGCGGCGAGATCGGGCTCGAGAGCCGGCTCGGTCACGGCAGCTGCTTCTGGTTCAGCGTGCCGCTGGCCGTCGCGAAGCAGGAGGCGGCGCGCTCCGCCGGCAAGGCGGAGGCACCCTCGCGCGCGCGCCCGCAGCTCGGGCTGCGCGTTCTCGTGGCGGAGGACAACAGCGTGAACCAGCGCCTGCTGGTCCGACTGCTCGAGAAGCTCGGCTGCCGGGCCGACGCCGTCGGCAACGGCCGGGAGGCGGTCGAGGCCGCGGCGCGCACGCCCTACGACGTCGTGCTGATGGACTGCCAGATGCCGGAGATGGACGGCTTCGAGGCCACGCGCGCGATCCGCCGCACCGAGAGCGGGGGGCGCCGCCTCCCGATCGTCGCCGTCACGGCGAACGCCATGCCCGGAGACCGCGAGCGCTGCCTCGACGCCGGCATGCAGGACTACGTCTCGAAGCCCGTCCAGCTCGACCGTCTGGTCGAGGCGCTCGAGCGCGTGCGAGAGGCCGCGCCCGGCACGCAGGCCTAACCCCGAGCCGGCGGCGGGCCCCACCGGCGATCACGCCGCGCGAGGCCGCTCGGGAGAGCCCGTCCCGGCTCGCCGCTCCCGGGCCGCCCCGGTAGAGTGCCGGCCATGCTGGAGCTGCTGGAGCAGGTCGAGCGGGCCTCCGCGCTCGGGCGCGGCTTTCTCGGCGTTGCGATCGGGATGATGTGTCTCACGCTGGTGCTGCGACGGATCCACCCCGCGGCGCGGATGCGGCTGCGTGTTGCGACGCTGATGCAGCTCTCGGGCGTGGCGGGCTTGCTGCTCTCGGGCGCTCTGCTCGGCTTCGGCCTCGACGGGCAGTCCTTCTTCTTGCGCCTGCTGCGCGACACCGCCGACGTCTTTCTGGCCGTCTCGATGGTCACGATCTTCGGTGTCCTGGTCTTCGACTACTTCCTCGGCCCGCTCCGGCTGCGCCCGCCCGGAATTCTCTGCGATCTGATCCTCGCCGCGGCCTACGTTGCCACGACGGTCATCGTGCTCGGCGCCCTCGATCGCGACCTCTCCAGCGTGCTCACCACCGGCGCGATCGCGACCGCGGCCATCGGCTTTTCACTGCAAGACACGCTGCGCTCGGTGATGGGCGGCATGTCGCTCCAGATGGACCGCACCGTTCGCGAGGGCGACTGGATCCGCGTCGACTCTCTCGAGGGACGCGTCTCCGAGATCCGCTGGCGCCAGACTTCGATCCTCACGCGGGACGGCGATACCGTGGTGATCCCGAACTCCCATCTCGCCAGCACCTTCGTCACGATCGTCGGCCAGAATGGGGGCCGCGAGCGCAAGACGCGTCGCTGGGTGCACTTCGAGATCGACCATGGCATCCCCACTGGCGACGTGATCGCAGCCGTCGAGGCCTCCCTGCGCGCCAATCCGGTGCGGGGCATGGCGCTCGAGCCGGCGCCGGACTGCGTCCTCCTCGATCTGCGGAGCGCCTGGCAGACGATCGCCGTGCGCTACTGGCTGAACGACTTTCGAGGCGACGTCGCCGTCGATTCGGCCGTCCGGATACGGGTGATTGCCGCGCTGCAGCGCATCGGCGTGGGATTCTCCTTCCCAACGCATTCGGTGCTGCTGCATCCGAAGGACGAGCGGCATCTCGCGCTCGCGCAGGACCAGGAGCGCGAGCGGCGCGTTCGTGCGCTCTCGAGCGTGCCGGTCTTCGCGCCGCTGACGGCCGAGGAGTGCGCGTCGCTGGCGGCGAAGCTCCGCCTCACGGCCTTCTCGGCGGGCGAGGTGATCACCCGGCAGGGCGCCACGGCGAACTGGCTCTACCTCGTCGTGCGCGGCATCGCCGCGGGTCGCGTCGCCGGCGACGCGGGCGGGCCGGACCGTCGCGTGGCCTCGCTCGAGCCCGGCAGCTTCTTCGGCGAGATGGCGCTGCTCACCGGCGCGCCCCGCAGCGCGACGGTGGTCGCAGAGTCGGACATGGGCTGTTACAAGCTCGATCGGGAGAGCTTCCTCGAGGTCATCCAGGCACGTCCATCGATGGCCGAGGAGATCTCGCGCCTGCTCGCGCAGCGTCGCGTCGAGCTCGACGCTGCGCGCGAGGAGCTCGACGAGGATGCACGCCGAAAGCGGCTCGCCTCGGCGGAACAGGATCTGCTCTCCCGCATCCGGCACTTCTTCCGGCTTCACTGACCCCTTCTCCCGAAAGGGATTGACTCCCCGCAGGCCCGAGCGCATAACGGAGACGTACCGGAGGCCTGCGTGAGGGCGCCCCGCTCCTCGCCGCGTGGACTCTGGGCCGGCGGCTCCGCTCCGCCGGCCCGTGGGCCGCCCCATGCCCCGATCCGTCTCTCGATTCCCCCCATCGAGCCCCCGATCCCCCGCGATCGGGAGGAGGACCAACATGGCACTGACCAGCGTATTCACGGTGATGCTCCGCCCGGAGAAGGCACGCGCCTACGAGCAGGGCCTGCAGAGGATCACGGAGCGTGCGCGCGCAAAAAAGGACGCCTTCCGCTGGACGGCACATCAGACGATCGGCGGCGAGGTCGGCACGCTCCACTTCGTGTCGGAGGCTGCCGACTGGGCCGCGCTCGGCTCGCGCGACGTCACGCCGGCTCATCTGGTGCTGAGGCTCTTCGGTGAGACCGACGGCGCGCGACTGCTGGAGGAGCTCTCGGCTTGCACCCTCGGCGCACAGCAGACGATCGGAAGGGAGCGGCCGGACCTCTCCTACCCGCCGGATGCGCGGGAGCTGGCGCGGGAGCGCGCGCCGTTCGCGCTCGTGACGCGGATTCGCGCGAGAGCTGGCCAGCAGGATGCGTGTGAGGAGCTGATCCGGAAGATCGCAGAGGCGATTCCCAAGGTGGATGACCCTGCGCACATCACGACCCTTCAGTCGCTGATCGGAGACCTGCGGCTCTACTGGACCGTCCGCCCGCTGCGCGCGCTCGCCGACCTCGACCGGCAGTCGCTGCCCGCCGACCTGCTCAACCGCGCCTTCGGCCCCGGCGAGGGCGGCCTCGTCTTCCGCAGCGGCATGGAGGCGATGGAAGGAGCGGAGCGCTCGCTCGTGATGCTGCGGCCCGATCTCTCGAACGCCGGCTGATCCGAGCCCGCGGCCTGCCGGATGGCCGCCGGCAGGCCGCGGAAGCCGCTGCAGGTTGCGGTCAGCGTGCGGCCGGCTCGTCCCCGGCTTCCCGCCTTCGACGCAGATCTGCGTAGTCCGCCAGCGCGGCGAGCGCCTGCACGGCGCGGTGTGCGCTCGGGTAGCAGATGCGCCCGCCTTCCTTCACCGCCAGCGCCCCGGCATTGCCGTAGGCGCGATCGGTGTAGGCGAGCTCCGTCGCCACGAGCACCGGCTTGCCGGAGCGCTCCGAGGCCTCCTTCGCCGCCTGGGCGTAGCGCCGGTCCTGGCTCTCGTGGAAGGCGCTGATGCGCTCGAGGCCATGCCCCGGAAAGAAATCGCCCGTGCGGAAGGCATTGGCCTGGTTCGCCTGGATGCCGATGCCGAGATGGAGCACGGCGTCGATCTCCGGGTGGCCGCAGAGCAGATCGAGCACGGCGGGAATGGTGTCGCGCGTCTCGCCCCCCGCGAGATCGATCGGATTGTTC
Source organism: uncultured Myxococcaceae bacterium (assembly GCA_964403915.1). Taxonomy (GTDB): domain Bacteria; phylum Myxococcota_A; class UBA9160; order UBA9160; family UBA9160; genus MYXO. Next base: position 5,320 of record CAYOIG010000705.1, on the reverse strand, counting down.
CGGCTCCAGCGCGCCGGAACCATGGCGTCGATCGCGCGCTTCACGTCCTCCGGTAGGGGCACGAGGACGAGACCGGCGGCGGCGCAGGCATCGGCGGCCAGCACGCCCCAGCCACCCACGGAGGTGAGCACGACCACGCGCCGCCCGCGCGGAAGCGGCTGCGTGGCGAAGCTCGCTGCCCACTCGAAGGCGTGCTCGACCGTCGGCGCGCGCACCACGCCGAGCTGCCGCGCGATGCCGTCGAAGACGCGGTCGTCGCTCGCCAGCGAGCCGGTATGACTCGCGGCTGCGCGCTTACCCTCGGCCGCCACGCCGCCCTTCAGCACGACCAGCGGCTTGCAGCGGGTGAGCGTGCGCACCGCATCGAGAAAGCGCCGCCCATCGCCCACGCCCTCGAGATAGGAGAGCACGACCGCCGTCTCGGGATCGGCCGCGAAGTAAGCGAGATAGTCGGCAAGGGACGTCTGTGCGGCATTTCCGGCCGAGACCGCCTTGCTGATGCCCACGCCGGTGAGCACGGCGTAGTTGAGGAAGGAGGAGACGAGGTTTCCGCTCTGGCTCACCACGGAGATATTCCCGGGCGGCGGATGGGGCGCGACGATCTGCGCGCACATCGAGACCGGCGTCGAGATCACGCCCTGCCCGTTCGGCCCCGCCAGCAGCATCCCGAGCTCGTCGGCCGTCTGGACCAGCTCCCGCTCGAGCGCGCGACCTTCGTCGCCCGCCTCGCCGTAACCCCCGCTCGCGACGAAGGCGGCCCACACGCCGCGCGCCGCGCAGGCCCGCAGCAGGGGCACGTTGACTGCGTTCGGCGTGCAGACGAAGACCAGATCCGCCCGGCCCTCGGGGACCTCGGAGACGTCGCGCAGTGACTTGCGGCCGAGGATCTCGCTGCCGTCCCGATTGACGGGGAAGATCTCGCCGCGGTAGCCGAAGCGCAGCAGGTTGTGGAGCGTCACGAAGCCGAACTTGCCGGGATGCGTGGAGGCCCCGGCCACCACGATGCCGCGCGGATGGAAGAGCGGCCGGAAGCGCTCGAGAATCGTGGCGGGGCTCCGATCCACACCAGAACGTGTCGGATGCGCGACGGGCGCCTCGCCGAGCACGACCAGCGCATCCACCGCGATGGGCCGGTCTCCCCGGACGATGAGCGGATTGACGTCGACGCTCCGCACGTCGGGCCGCTCGACGGCGAGTCGCCCGAGCCCGACCAGCACGTCCGCCAGCGCCGCTTGATCGACCGCCGGCTCGCCGCGGAAGGGCTGCGTGAGCAGGCGGCTCGCGCGCAGGCCGCGGATCATGCCCCGCGCCTCGTCCGGCGAGACGGGCGCAGCGGCGAAGACCACGTCGCCGAGGGCTTCGGTGAGGATGCCGCCGAGACCGAGCACGACGCAGGGGCCGAACTGGGGATCCTGGATCAGCCCGGCGATCAGCTCGCGCCGGCCGCGGACGCTCTCGGCCACGAGCAACGAAACCCTTCCGTCCTCGGGTCGCCGCCGCGCCAGCAGCTCCTCCGCGGCCGCGGAGACGGCGGCGGCATCGTGCAGCCCGAGACGCACGAGGTCGCGCTCGGTCTTGTGGGCGATCGCCTCGCCGCACAGCTTGAGCACGACCGGAAAGCCGATGCGCTCCGCCTCCCGCACGGCGGCGCCGGCATCCTGCGCCAGGGCCTCGCGCGACACCGGAACGCCGTAGCGCGCGATGAGAGCCTTGGAGTCGTATTCGGAGAGGGTCCGCGCGCCCGCAGCGACGGGGTCTTCGGGGGGCGGCATGGGCGAGGCTTCAGCTTCGCTCGCGGGGGGCAGGCTCCTCGTCCTCGACCAGGCCATAGCCGCGAAGGTCGTCGTGGGACGCTACCTGCGGGCCTTCGCTCCGCGGCTCGTCGACGCGCCGCTCGCGCTTGAGCGCGGCCTTCTCCGCCTTCTTGAGCTCGCGCTGGCGCTTGAGGACCGAGGTTCCCTTCTTGCCCATGCGACGATTCTACCGGAGGGAGGCCCTGCCGTCACGCGCAAAAGTCGCAACTCACGGGGGCAACCCCCTCATTCAGCATCCCTTCCACGCGGGCCTGCGGCGCTGGGCGAAGGCCCGGGCGCCTTCCAGCAGATCCTCGCTGCGGAGCATGAGGCCGACCTGGTCATAGCGGCCTCCCATCGCCGCCTCGATGCCCGCCGCATCGAGGCCCAGCATCGCAGCCTGCTTCGAGGCGCGCACCGAGAGCGGCGCGCAATCGAGGATCTGCGCTGCCCAGCGCCGCGCGGCCGGCATCAGCTCGGCCTGCGGCACGACCTCGTTCACGAGGCCGAGGCGCTGCGCCTCGCAGGCGTCCACACTGCGCCCCGTGAGGAGCATGCCCATCGCCTGTTTGAGGCCGATCTGCCGCGGCAGGCGGTGCAAGCCACCGGCCAGCGCGGCGATACCGACGCGCGGCTCGGGCAGGGCGAAGCGCGCCCCCTCGGCGGCGATGATCAGATCGCACGAGAGCGCGATCTCGAAGCCGCCGCCGAGGGCGCTGCCATTGACGGCGGCGATCAGGGGCTTCACGCAGCCGTAGCGCGCCGTGAGGCCGCCGAAGCCCTTCTCGCTCGACGCCAGATGGCCCGTCTCGGCGTGATACTTGAGATCGTTGCCCGCGCAGAAGGCGCGGTCTCCGGCGCCCGTCACGATCGCGACCCAGAGCTCGGGGTCGGCCTCGAAGACGTCGAAGATCTCGCAGAGCTCCTGATTCGCGGGCGGATGGAGCGCGTTCAGGCGCTCGGGGCGATCGATCGTGACGACCAGCAGATGGCCGTCGCGCTCGACTCGACAGAACTCGGGCATGGCCCTCTCCTTCCGCTCCGCCGGCCCCGGCCGGCGGAGCCGTCAGTCCAGCAGCTCGCTCGCCACACGGCCGTCCACGGGCCTACCCGGCTCGAGCGAGAGCAGGTGCATCACCGTCGGATGCAGATCGATCGCGCGCAGGCTCGGCAGCGCGCGCCCCTTTGCGATGCCCGAGCCGCGCGCGTAGAGCAGGCCCTCGACGCCGGGCGTATCGGGCGGATAGCCGTGCGAGGCCTTCAGCGAGAACCTCGCCCACAGCAGCTCCGGCCCCCAGCGCTCGATCCAGCGAGCCCAGGCGGGCCAACGCGCGACGTCCTCGATGAAGTAGGGCGGGCGCGCCGACACCACGAGGTCGCCGACCCGCGGGCCCTTTCCGAGATGCGCCCAGCCCGGTGCTGCGGCGGGGCGAAAGACGTCGAACGCCGCATATTGCTTCAGTGCCTGCTCCGCACGCGGCAGCTGCGCGGAATCCTCGAAGTAGAGCAGCGCCATCGTTCCCGTGGCGAGAGATCGTGCCGGGATCGCGTGGTTGGCGAGGATCTTCCGGATGTTGACGAGCGTCGTGACGGGCAGCATGCCGTGGTCGGTCGTCACGAAGAGCGCCACGCGCGCGCGGTCGGGCATGGCATCGATGGCAGCGAGCACGACGGCAACGGCGGCGTCGGCCGAGCGCGCCGCCGCCTTCGCGGCCTCCGAGTCGGCGCCCTGGAAGTGCTCCGCGGAATCGGGGCCCTTGAAGTAGGCCAGCACGAGACGCGGGCGCTGCGCCGGCGGCAGGCGCAGCAGCCGCGCCACCTCCTGTGCGCGCTCGGCGTCGGGTGGATAGTCTGCGAAGGTTCGCCCCTCCGAGACGACGGTCGCCTGCGGGCCCCGCTCCCCGGAGTAGGCGCCATACCAGCCGAGCGCCGCCGCGCGCACGCCCTGCCTCTCTGCGGCCTGGTGCATGCCCTCGCAGCCCGTGAGCCAGTCGGCATCGGCCGAGTGATCGTAAGCACCGCGCCTGGGATCGGCGAAGAGATTCGAGACGATGCCGTGGTGCTCGGGCCAGCAGCCCGTCGAGAGCGTGAAGCCGTTCACGAGCGAGATCGTGGGAAAGGCCGGCACCAGCCGGCTGGTGAAGCTCCCCTCACTCCGCATGCGGTCGAAGGCCGGGGCGGCGATGCTGCCCAGCAGCGACGGCGCGAGGCCATCGAAGACCAGCACCACGACCGTGCGCGCAGCATGGTCGCCGAGCGGCGCCTCGTCCGCGCCGGCGCGTGCAGGCGCCAGCACGACCGCGACCGCGAGCCCGGCCGCGACGAGAGCCCGAATCATCCACCCCCCTCCAGCGCCTGCACGAATGGCTGTCGCAGAAACCCGCCGCCAGCGCGTTACGGCGCCACCTGGATCTGCTTCACGTCGCTGAAGCGAACGCGTCCCGACGCGCCGGTGAAGCCGCCCGCCGGCATCTTGCGCTGCAGGGGGTCCTTGGGGTCGATGCGGGTGCCGAGCGGAGAGGCGAGCTCCGTGCCGTAGAAATAGGCCGCCGTCAGCGGATAGGTTCCCGGCGTCTGCGGTGCGGTGAGCGTGAAGATCGCCTGAGCGCTCGGGAAGGCCGCGTTCGCCACGTCGGATGAAACGCCCTCGACGTTGACGTAGGAGATGTTGCGGCCGAGCGTCGCCGGGCGCTTCTCCATCCACTTCGTCTGCTGCTTGCCGTCGGGGCCGCGGATCTCGGGCGCGTCGACCAGCGTCCAGCCCGCCGCCGGCGCCGAGCGGGCATACCAGCGCTGGTTCGTGTCGACGAGCGCGATGCCGGCCACCGGGCCGCCGCCGCCGTGTACGACGACCGTCACGCGAAAGCGCTGGCCGGGATTGAGCGTGGCCGGCGCCTCGATCTCGACGGTCGACGCCTTGTCGAGCGCCTCGATCTGCTGGGCAAGGAGATTGCGATCGACCTCGCTCATCGTCTGGTAGCCGGTATTGGCCGCCCCCGCCTTGATCTGCGCGATGTGCTTGTTCGCGGCGAGCTCCTTGCTCGCGCGCTCGGGCGGTGCGCCGGCCATGCTGGCGGCATCGACCGAGGCATGACACGAGGCGCAGAACGGCGCCACGTCCGTCTGGTAGTCCGGGGTGCCCCCCGGATAGGCGCCCGCGGCGAGGGGCGCGAGGGCGAGGAGCCAGGCGAAAACGGTCGAGCGGCGATCGATGATCATGAACCTTCCTCCGAGAATTCGGGATGACAGCGCGCGCAGAGCGGCCGAAGCCGCGATGCGTCCAGGAAGTAGGCCTGCGGATTCCCGCCACCCTCGTGGGCAGTATGGCACGCGACGCAGCGCACCTCGAAGCGCCCGTTGTGGACCGGAACCGCGTGGAAGGGCTGCGCGCCCGCGCCCGGCGCCGGGGAGAGCTCCGCATGGCATTTCGTGCAGTCCTCGTCCCGCAAGGGCCAGCGCATCGATTCGGGCTCCTCGAAATCGCCCACCACGTACCAGAAGGCGTCCTTCGCGGCGAGGGCCTTCAC
>CAYOIG010000704.1:0-6600 GCA_964403915.1 uncultured Myxococcaceae bacterium | reverse complement strand
CGCGGCGATCGCGCTGCACGCCGAGGCCGATGCGGCCATCGCCCTCTCGATCGGCGGGGCCCCGAAGCGCGACACGCACACCGACCCCAACGAGGACGACGCGGACCTCGTCGTGCGAGGAGAGCACGTTCTGCTCGCCGTCGCCGACGGGCACGGGGGCTACGAGGCGGCGGAGATCGCGCTGGAGACGATCGAGCGCTGGGACGCAGCGCTCAGCGCCGACCCGCAGGGCGCGCCTGCATGGAGTCGCCTCGCCCTCGGCGCCTTCGTCCGCGCGAACGAGCAGATCCGTGCCGCCGCGGGGCGCGGCGGCCGCCGGCTCTCGCGTACGACACTGGCGTTCGCCCGGCTGGAGCCGCAGGCCGGCCGCCTCTACTGGGCCTCGATCGGCGACAGCCACGTCTTCCATGCCGCGGACGGCGTCCTCGATCTCGCCCATGCCCACGGTCACGATCATCCGAGCGAGGGCGGAACCTTCTTCCTCGGCGTCACGGACGAGAGCGAGACCTCGCTGGCGGCCAAGTGCCGCATCGGCGAGGAGAGGCTCGCGGGCACGCAGGCGCTGGTGCTCGCAACCGACGGCCTGAGCGAGCGGGGCCTGGGCGTCGACGAGCCCGAGGATGCGGTCGGGGCCGCCGTGCAGGCCGTTGCGGAGCTGCCCGCCGCCGAGCGCGCCGCTGCGCTCGCGCGTGGGGTGGTCGAAGCCGCCCTCGGCGCCCACCGCAGGCGCCGGTCGGGAGACAACGTGGCCGCTGCCGTCTGGGTGGCGCCCTCGGGAAGCCGCTGACCGCCTCCGCTGCGGGCGCCGACCGGGACTCTCAGTCGTTCAGGTATCGGTCGAGATCGTAGAGCCCCGCCTGCGTGGCGTTCGCCCGCCGCAGATCCTCGCGGAGCCAGTCCGACGTCGCCCAGAAGGCCGGTGAGCTTCGCCGCACGCCGTAGCGCCCGGCGAGCTGCTCGAAGTCGGCCGGCGTCGTCACCGCGCGCAGCGCGGTGACGAAGGCGCCGATCTGAGCGGCGCCGACCTCGAAGAAGAAGTTCGGATACGCCCCGAAGTGGCCGCGCACGACGGTCAGTGTGTCCTGCTCGGGGATCCGCCGCTCGGCCTCGTCGAACAGGAACGCCACGTTCGTATGGGCATCGTTGTGCACGAGCGCGTAGACGAGGTCGCTGATCCCCGTCTCGTCTGCGCGCACCCGCAGCAGCGCCACCTCCGGCATCAGCGCCACCCACGCGCCGCGAACGGAGGCGAGCTTCTGCAGCTCCCGCTCCGCCGCCTGCTCGAGCGCCGTCGCGCCCGCGCGATCGCAGGGCGGTGCTGCGCAGCGGTTCAGCCCATCCGGCGGGCCCGCGACGGCGTGCGAGCGCCCGAGGATCAGCTCCAGCAGCTCCGCCTTCACGTCCGGGCCGCGCAGCGGCACCTGCGTGCCCCGTTCGCCTCCGTGCAGCCGGTCCCAGACGGTGTAGTCGAGATCCTTCGTCGCCCCCACGTACCACGAGGCGCGGATCCCGGCCCGGCTCTGCGCGGGAAGGAACTGCAGGAAGAGGTTCTCGGACTGCATGCGCAGATGATCCATGTAGAGACGCGTCGAGATCTGATGCGCCACGTCGCCAAAGACGTCGTAGCCCGCAACGAGGTCGTAGTAGATCCGCTCGAAGATCGGGTAGTCGATGATCCATGCCGTCTTCGGAATGTCGCCGACGAAGCCCTTCACCACGGTCGCATTGTCGAAGTTGCGAAAGACCGTGAGCAAGGCGTTCGGATCGTCACCGTTTCCGTCCCAGATCCAGTCGAGCGCAGGCCCGCGCCCGGAAGGATCGGCGGCCGCGTAGAACCGCTCGCGCTCGGCGAGATACTTCCGCTGCAGGAGGTCGTATTCGAGCCAGAGCGGTCCCGGAAGGAGCGCACCGCGGCGCGCCCCCGGCAGAGCGAGCAGGGTCTGCGTCTTCGCGAGAAAGTCCGGATTCGTGACGGAGAGATCGTGGTCGGGATCGAGGAAGGAGACCCAGAAGTGATCCTCGATCACGTCGACCGCGACCTGTCCGCGACAGACCGGGCCGCGGATGAAGGTGTCGACGAAGAACTGCGCATCGTCGAGCAGGAACCGATAGCGGCTGCGCGGCGGGATCTGGTCGAAGGCCACGAAGGGATTCGAGGCCAAAGCCGGCGCATAGCCGGGCCAGCGCGTCGCCTGCCAGTCGCTCGCGAAGAAGAGCTGCTGCAGGCGCTCCATGCGCGCCGGAGAGAGCGCGTAGACGATGTGGGTCTTGAGCAGGAGGGTTCCGTCGATGGGCCGCAGGCGATACCAGAATGCCCCGTCCGGATCGTCGTAGGGACGCACGCTCGGGATCTCGTCGATGGGCTGCCCGGACGGCGTGCGCGAGCGCACGAGGCGGAAGAACGGGCCCGCAGGCTGGTCGCCAAACACGAGGTGCGCGACGAACCAGTGCTCGTAGAGGTAACGGGCGACGAGCCTCTCCTTCAGCGAGGCGCCGTTGAGCAGCGCCTCCCAGGCTTTCGCCTGCGCCTCGGCGCTCGCCGGAAGCGCCGGCGGCGGAGGCGCGGGGGCGCGTCCCAGCGCCCACGACGCGAGCACGCGCAGCTCGTCCTGCGTGAGGGGCGCCGTGCCGTACGGCATGCCGCCCTGCGGATGCGCCCGCGCGTACGCATCGAACTCGTCTGGCTCTGCGCAGGTGAGCGCGCGATTGATGTCGAGCCCGACGCTGGCGGGAAGCCGCTCGCCGGGTGCGAAGGGCTTCGCAAGACCGAGGGCGAGCATGCGCAGCACGAGGCCCTCGTTCGCGCCCTGCGCGGTCTCACCCGGCGTGCTCGCGGAGCCAACCTCTGGGCCCTGCTGTACCGGGAAGAAGCCCTTCGCACGCCACTGCGCACTCGTGTGCGCGTCGATGCCGAGACGGGTCGGCTTCATCGGGAGCAGCCGCGTGGTGTCATAGACGACCGCCTTGCTGGCCCCGCGGGCCGCCCCTTCCGGGGAGGAGAGCAGCAGCTGGCAGGGTGCGTCGTAGCAGCCATGGCAGACCACGCAGCGGTTCTCGAGGACGGGCTTCACCTCCTTCTCGAACGACACCGGCCGATCGAGGCCCTGCAGCGCAGACAGCGCGCTCACGCGCTCGTCGGGGCCCGCGGCGCCGACTCCGCCCGGGGGCCGACAGGTCGCGGCGCCGGCGGCGCAGACTCCGAGGGCGAGGAGGGCAAGGATCAGCGGGCGGGAGACGGGCATGACGGCTTCCTCGCTCCCGGGCTTGCGCAGCCAGACAGCGCGCAGCGGCAGGTCGGGAGAGCATACGCGCGTTCGCCCGCAACGGCTTCGGCCTGGCCCCGGCACTTCCGATCGCCAACCCTGTATCCTCGAACGGTCCGCTCGGGCTCCGTCACCGCAGCGCGTGACGACCCGCGCGGCAAGGAGGCAGCATGCGCAGCGGGCTGATCCTGGTGAGCGGAAGCGTTCGCGGCGACGTCGCGCTCGCGCAGCGGGCCGAGCGGGCCGGCTTCGACTCCGTCTTCACGATCGAGTTCTTCAATCGCCACGGCTTCGTGCCGCTGGCCGCAATCGCCCAGACGACCACGCGCATCCGCATCGGCACCGGGATCGCCAACGCCTTCACCCGCACGCCACTGCTCCACGCCAGCGCCGCGATGGATCTCGACGAGCTCTCCGGCGGCCGCATGGTGCTCGGGCTCGGCAGCGGAACGCGCCGAATGAACGAGGACTGGTACGGCGTGCCCTTCTCGGCCCCCGCAGCCCGCATGACGGAGCTGGTGCGGCTGCTTCGCGCCGCCTTCGAGGCGCAAAGAGGCGGCGGCTTCCGTTTCGACGGAGACTTCTGGAAGCTGAAGGTGCCGCTCTACGCGCGGCCCGGCGCCGCTCGCCCGCAGATCCCGATCTGGATCGCGGCCGTGAACCGCAAGATGGTTCACGCCGCCGGTCTCGTGGCAGACGGGCTCGTGGGCCACCCGGTCGCGACGCGGCGCTGGCACCGCGAGGTGAGCCTGCCCGGCATCCGCGCCGGCGAGGCGCAGGCCGGGCGCGCGGCGGGCGCCTGCGTGCTCGCGCCCTACGTGCTGTGCGCGATCGCAGACTCTCGCGAGCAGGCGCTGCGCGAGGTGAAAGGTCAGATCGGCTTCTACTACACCACCGAGCTCTACCACTCGATCCTCGATCTTCACGGCCTGCGCGCCGTGGGGCAAGCCTGCCGCGCGGCGTTCCGCAGCTTCGACATGAAGGCGCTGGCCGAGGCCGTTCCCGATGCGCTCGTGGACGAGATCGCGATCGCCTGCACACCCGACGAGGCACGCGACCGTCTCGCGCAGTGGGAGGGCCTCACCGAGGATCCCCTCTTCTACCCGCCGTCGATCGGCGTGCGGCCGGAACGCGTCGTCGAGAACGCGGACGCCATCCTCGACGTCTTCGGCAGCACGGCGAAGCGGGCCTGAGACCGAGGCTGGCCGGGCGACGGCACCGGATTGACTTCATATTGTGCCTGCATTAGGATGCATTTCATGCAGGCACCCGATCAGCTCACGCTTCGATCCATCAGCGCACGGCTGCGAGCGGCCCTCGCGCGGGAGGCCGAGCGCCGCGGGCAGAGCCTCAACAAGACGCTCCTCGCGCTGCTGTCCGAGCGTCTCGGCCTTTCCGGTGAGGCGGGAGCGGTCGAGTACGACGATCTCGACGAGCTGGCCGGCACCTGGACCAAGGCCGATGGTGCTCGCTTCGAGGAAGCCCTCCGGGCGCAGCGCCAGGTCGACGCCAGGCTCTGGGGATGAGCCGTCTGACCCTCGACACGTCTGCGTACTCTGCCTTCAAACGCAATCACGCCGATGTCGTCCGTCATCTCCGGCGTGCGCAGGAGATCCTCGTCCCGACGATCGTTCTCGGTGAGCTGCTGGGAGGCTTCGAGGCCGGCGGGCGCGCAAGGCGGAACCGCGACGAGCTTCGGCTCTTCCTCGAGAGCCCCCGCGTGCGGCTGGTCCCCATCACCGCGGAGACCGCGGAGCGCTATGCGGTCATCTATGCCTCGCTCCGCGTCGCCGGAAACCCGATCCCCACCAACGACCTGTGGATTGCGGCGAGCACGATGGAGCATGGTACGGAGCTCGTGACCCTCGATCGCGACTTCCGCCACGTCGGACAGGTTCTGTCGCGGCTCTTCGAGCCGTAGACCGATCGCGCGGAGGATTCGCCGTCGGCCCAATGCCGGCGGGCTCTCGCGCAGCATCCGGCGGCCGCCCCGCTCACAGCCCGCGCAGCAGCTCCGCGACGTGCTCGCCGATGGCGTGCGCGGCCGTGAGGCCAGGCGACTCGATCCCGACGAGGTTCACGAGGCCCGGCAGGCCGGCTGCCGACTCTTCCGAGATGACGAAGTCGCGAAAGCTCTCGCCGGGGCCCGCGAGCTTCGGGCGCACGCCGGCGTAGTCCGCCGCGAGCGCGCTCGCGGTGAGGCCCGGGAGGTAGCGGCCCGCGGCCTCGGCGAAGGCCGCGGCCTTCGCGGGATCGACGTCGTAGCGAATCGAAGCGACGTACTCGGCGTCGGGCCCGAAGCGGATGCGCCCGGCGAGGTCGAGCGTCGCGTGAACGCCGAGCCCCGCCTGCGCCGGGACGGGGTAGACGAGACGCGACAGCTTCGGCCCTGCGCCAGGCCGGAGCGCGAAGTAGTCGCCCTTGCACGGGTGAAGGCGAAGGCCCCGGGCGTCGACGTCGATGCCGGCGAGCGCTGCAACCCGGTCGGAGGCGAGACCCGCGGCGTTCACGAGCCCGACACACGAGAGCGTTGCGTGCGCTCCGTCGGCATCGGTCACACGGAGGCGAAAGCGCCTGCTCGCGCGTTCGATGCCGACCACTTCCGTTCGCAGTGCGAGCGTAGCGCCATGCGCCTCGGCCTCGGCCAGGTACGAGGTCGCGAGGGCAGCGGCGTCCACGATTCCGGTCGCCGGCGAACGCAGAGCGGCCACCGCACGCACCGCCGGCTCGAGCGCCGCGATCGCGCGGGCGTCGATCAGTGCGAGGTCCGGCGCGCCGTTCTCCGTGCCCGTGCGCTGGAGCCGCTCCAGCACGGCGACCTCCGCGTCGCTGGTCGCGATCACGAGCTTGCCGAGACGCCGATGCGGCAGCCCGAGGCGCTCGCAGCGCGCGTAGAGGGCTTCGCGGCCGAGCCGGCAAAGCGTTGCCTTCAGCGAGCCCGGCGGGTAGTAGAGGCCGGCGTGAACGACCTCGCTGCTCCGGCTCGTCGTCTCCCGCGCGATCGCCTCGCGCCGCTCGATCACCAGCACCGAGCGGCCGCGCCGAGCGAGCGCGGCCGCGACAGCGAGGCCGACGATCCCCGCACCGACGACGGCGATCTCGACTTCGCCGGCCTCGCTCATCCCCTGCCGGAAGCTCCCGGCAGGAAGCCCGACGGCCGCAGCAGGTCGAAGAAGGCCGTCCGGCGACCGGATGCTCCGCGCAGCAGCAGCGCGACCGAGATCAGCAGGTAGACGAACGTGAAGCCCCAGCGCACCTCTGGGTTCGGGAAGAAGAGCTGAGCGAGAAAGAGTGTGGCGAGGAGCAGGCCCTCGTTGCGACCGAAGCGCAGACCGGC
>CAYOIG010000703.1:0-1570 GCA_964403915.1 uncultured Myxococcaceae bacterium | reverse complement strand
GAGCCGCAGCGTCGCCTCGCTGAGTGCATAGCTGGCCAGTGCTCCGCGGACGTCCCAGCGCTCGTGGAGTGCGCCCCGCCGTGCCTGCGCCTCGTCGAGCTGCAGCAACGGATCCGACGCGGGAGAAAGGGGGAAGTCGATCTCCACCTCGGCCAGCGCCGATTCGGGAACGCCGATGGCCGCCGCGATGCGTGCCCGCGAATCGAGACTCTGGCGGTGCGCGTCCGCGAGATCCACCTCGACCTGGATCCGCGCCACCCGGGAGAGACTCGCATCCACCTGGGAGGAAGCGCCCGCCTCGAGCCGCTGCGCAAGAAGCGCGTCACGGCGCCGGTGCTGTGCCAGCTCTTCTCCGAGCGTCGCCTCGCGGGCGCGAGCCGCGGCGAACTCGGTGACCGCGGTGCGAAGCGCGAGACGAACGCGCCACGCCTCGACCGGAATCGCGAGGCGCGCGGCCGCGGTGGCGACTTCGGCGCGTTCGATGCGGCGCTCACGCTTGCCTGCCGTTTCGATGGGCCAGTCGATCTGTAGGGCCGCAAGCCACGGCGATATACCGAGACCCGGGTTGGCGCTGAATTCCGGGCTGAGGGAGAGGCCTGGGTTGGGCCGCTCCGCCGCCGTCACGACACCTGCTTCGGCGACACCCACGTGGGCCCGCACGACCGCGAGGCTCGGTTGCGAGTAGATCGCCGCGAGCGTGAGAGAGTCGAGATCCCATCGTCGCAGCGGCCACTCGTCGATCGGCGCGCCGTGGTGGCGCTCGAGCAGCGCGCGCAGACCGGGCTCCGCGAGGGAGCGCCCGAGGAGCGCGTCCTGCGTCTCCTGCAGCGAGAGGGGCTCGGGCGCCACGTGCAGACAGGCCGTCGCGAGCCAGCCCGCGAAGGCGATGGCAAGCAGCCGAACGGGAGTGTGCGTCATGCGAGGCCGACCTCGCCCTGGACGCTCGTCGAAGTGCGCCGCGTGCTCAAGAGGTCGGGGCAAAGATGGCGAACTCTTCATCTTCGGAGATCGCGGCTCGCGCGGGGCCTCGGCTACCGTATCGGGGCCTGCCCGGGGCGGTCCATGGGCCTCGAGGTCGCGACCGAGTCTCCCATGAAGATCCTGCTCCTCGAAGACGACGCCGAGACGGCGCGAACGCTCTGCGAGGGCCTGCGCGAGCGGGGCTTCGATCCGGTGCATGCCACGAGCTGCCCGGAAGCCATCGCCTCGATCGCAGCGTGGCGCTTCGACGCCGCGATCCTCGATCTCGGCGTGCCGGGAGGCTCGGGCTACGACGTGCTCGCCGCGCTGCGCGGCAGCGATCCGCATGCGCCGGTGTTGATCCTCACCGCACGCGACGCCGTTCACGATCGGGTCGAGGGTCTCGAGCGCGGAGCCGACGACTATCTCGTGAAGCCCTTCGCATTTGCGGAGCTCGTCGCCCGTCTGCGGGCGCTGCTGCGCCGGCCGGCCCAGCGGCTGGAGCCGATCCGCGCGGGTGCGATCGAGATCGATGCACTGCACCGCAGCGCCATGCTTCACGGACGCCGGCTCGAGCTGACCGATACCGAGTTCGCGCTCCTGGTGTGCC
>CAYOIG010000702.1:0-2514 GCA_964403915.1 uncultured Myxococcaceae bacterium | reverse complement strand
ACGCTGTGCGCTTCGGGATCGACTAACCAGATCCACTCGACCCCGGCACGGGCGTAGAGCGGCACCTTGAGCTCGCGATGGTTCGGCCCTCGATCACCACCGGAGACACCGGGTGGCCCTTCTTCGCGAGCTTCTTCATCTCGCGCAAGGCCATGCTCCTTCGCTTGGCCACCGGCACGTAAGGTCTGAACCCGTACATCGTTCACTCCTGGGTGGCGCTCTCCAGATCGAGGCTCATCAGCTTCAGCAGCGCTTGATCGCCGAGGCTGGTCAGATCGAGCTCCGTGCCGCCCTCGAGCAGATCCCTGGAGAGCTGCTTCTTGGACTCGATCAGCGCGGCGATCTTCTCTTCCACGGTACCGCGACAGACGAACTTGTGGACCAGCACGTTCTTCTTCTGCCCGATGCGGAAGGCGCGATCGGTGGCCTGGTTCTCCACCGCGGGGTTCCACCAGCGGTCGAAGTGAACGACCTGCGAGGCCGCGGTGAGGTTCAGTCCCGAGCCCCCGGCCTTGAGCGAGAGCACGAAGAACGGGACCGACTCGTCCCCCTGGAACTGCTCCACCAGCGCCTTGCGCTGCCGCACCGCCGTGCCGCCGTGCAGCACCAGGCCGGGCCTGCCGAACACGCTCCCCAGGAAGGCGGCCAGCGGCGCGGCGACCTGCTGGAACTGGGTGAAGACCAGCAGCTTCTCTTGCTTGTCCGCGATCACCTCGGCGATCAGCCTGAGCCGGGCCCACTTGCCGCTGTCGTCCTCCGAGAAGCCGCCGTCGCCCAGCCATTGCGAGGGGTGGTTGCAGATCTGCTTCAAGCGCATCAGCGAAGCGAGCACCACACCGCGACGCTGGATCCCCTCGGCGCTCTCGAGCGCTTCGCTCAACTCGGTTACCGCCTGCTGATAGAGCGCGGCCTGCTTCTTCGTGAGCTGGCAGAAGGCGTCGACCTCGGTCTTGTCGGGCAGATCGGCGATCACGGTGCGATCGGTCTTCAGGCGTCGCAAGATGAACGGTCGCGTGAGGTCGCGCAGCGGGCCATAGGGGTTGCCCGGCGCGGCGGCCAGGCCCTTGGCATAGCGCCCGAACTCTTTGGCCGAGCCGAGCAGCCCCGGGTGAGTGAAGTCGAACAGCGACCACAGATCGCCGAGGCGGTTCTCGACCGGCGTGCCGGTGAGCGCGATGCGCGACTGGGCCTTCAGCTGCTTCGCTGCCCGGGTCTGCCGGGCGCCAGGGTTCTTGATCGCCTGCGCCTCATCCAAGATCGCCAGCCGCCAGGCCGTGGTCCCGAGCCACGGGATGCGCTCGAGCGAGCCATAGCTGGTGATCACGAGATCGACATCGTGCAGCGACTCGGCCGAGAGCGCGGCGAGCTCCGCCGCGGGACGGGCCGACCCGTGCGCCACGAGCAGCCGCAGACTGGGCGCAAACCGCTCGGCCTCGGCCACCCAGTTCGCCAAGAGCGAGGCCGGCGCGACCAGCAGGCTCGGCTGTTTCGGCCCGTCGCGCTCTGCGCGAAGCAGCAAGAGCAGCGCCAGGATCTGAACGGTCTTGCCCAGGCCCATGTCGTCGGCCAAGCACGCCCCAAGGCCAAGACGGCTGACCCAGTGGAGCCAGCGCACGCCGCGCTGCTGATAGGGCCGAAGCGTGCCGCGGAGCTCGCGTCCGGGCGCCACCGCCGCAAGCGCTTCGGGATCGCGCAGCCCGCGCAGGGTCGCTTCCAGCCAGGGCCCCGCGGTGACGTGCGACCAACCGGAGCCGCGCTCGGCCTCGTCGGGCTTTTCGTCATCGCTCGCCGCGATCCGGGCGCCCGCGATCAGGCGCATCGCTTCCGAGAACCCGATGCCCTCTCGCTTGGCCCGCGCCTCGACCTCGCGAAAACGCGCGAGCGCCTGGGCGAGCCGCTCCCGATCCACCTCGACCCACTGCCCGCGGACCAGCGAGAGCCCGCTCGCGCTCGCGAGGATCGCTTCCACCTCGCCGGGCGCGAGTCGCTCGCCATCGAGCGTCACATCGAGCTGGAAGTCGAGCAGCGCCCCGGCGCCGAGCAGGCCGGCCCCCGCCGCCTTGGCCCCCACCGCCTTGGCCCCCACCGTCGCCGTGGCGCGAGGCCGAGCCGGGCGCCCACCGCGCCAGCCCGCTGGCATGCGCACCACCACCCCGGCGCGCTCGAGCTCGGGCGCGTCGTGCAGCAAGCGCAACGCCTCGTCCGGTGTCCAGCGCAGAGGGTGGAAGATCTCGCTGGCGTCGACCATCTGCCGAAGCCACGGGCAGCGCTCGGCGGCCCGCTGCACCGGCACCAGCAGCGACAGCAGCCGCGCCTTGTTGGCCGCCCCCGCGTATTCACGCAGCGCCTGCCCCAGCGGCTGGTGCTGCGCCGAGCCGTGCGCCGACATCCCGCGGGAATAGGTGGCGAGAAAAGCGAACGGCGCCTGCTCGTCTTTGCGGTTCTCGGCCAGGTTGAAGCACACGCGGCCGACGACGTTCCAGACCGGGCTCTGTCGCTCCAGAAACCCCTGCA
>CAYOIG010000701.1:0-2044 GCA_964403915.1 uncultured Myxococcaceae bacterium | reverse complement strand
TGCGGCCTCCTCGGCATCGAGGTGTTGCTCGCCCTCGCGCCGGCCGCGTGGCGCAGACGTCGGCCGGGGCCCGTCGCCTGGCTCCGGTAGCTTCTCTCATGAGCATGGATTCACGCGGACGGCTGCCGATGAAGCTTCGATGGGCTGGGACGGCGCTCGCTCGCGACCCTGAGGAGATCTCGTCGTGAAGCTGATGGCGCAGCATTCCTGGAAGGCCGGAGAGCCCTTGACGCTCGTCGAGCTTCCGACGCCCCGGCCGGGTGCCGACGAGGTGCGCGTTGCGGTCCAGGCCATCGGCGTGAATCCGGTCGACTGGAAGATGCGGCAGGGCGGCCCCTTGCGGCTCGGAGCGCAGATCCTCGGGCCGCCGCCACCCGTCGTGGTCGGCGTCGATTTCGCCGGTGTCGTGGACGCCGTCGGCGCCCGCGTACGCGACGTGAAGATCGGCGATCGCGTCTGCGGCGGGACGAACTTTGCGCACCGTCAGCGCGGCTCCTACGCCGACACCGTCTTCGTGCGCGAGAACCAGCTCTGCACGTTGCCGTCGGTGGTCGACTTCGAGGCCGCCGGGGCGCTGCCGGTGGCCGGTGTGACGGCCTGGATGTCACTGGTGGAAATCGGCCATCTGCAGCGCGGCCGGAAGGCGCTCATCCTCGGCGCCTCGGGCGGGGTCGGGCATCTCGCGGTGCAGCTCGCGAAGCGGGTTCTCGGAGGCTTCGTCGTGGGCGTCTGCTCGGCGAAGAACGCCGAGTTCGTTCGCAGCCTCGGAGCGGAGGTCGTTCTCGACTACGGCGAAGGCGACGTGCTCGGGCAGGCCCGTGCCCACGGCCCCTATCAGGTGGTGATGGACTGCGTTGGCGGCTACTCCCCGGCAGGCTGCCGCGCCCTTCTCGTCAGCGGAGGGCGGCACGTGATCGTGAGCGGCGAATCTGCAGGCTCCGCGGCGCAGCTGCTGGCACCGCCCTTCTCGTCGCGGCTCGTTCTCGGACGTCCCACCCAGGAGCGATTGCGCCATCTCATCGCCGCCGTCGCCGCAGGTCGGATGAAGGTGCACATCGCCGCGCGTTTCGGTCTCGGCGAGGCGGAGCAGGCCCATCGGCTGAGCCAGGGCGGACGTGTCGTCGGGAAGATCGTGCTCCTGCCGTAGCCGCGCACGCGGAGAGGGGCGTTACTGCGGCCGGTCTTCGCCTTGCGCCTCCTCCTCGATGCTCGGCAGCACCGGGCGATCGTCCGAGGCGGCGTCACCGGCGCGCAGGGCCACCGTGCGGGTGGCGATCGGCCGTGGCGAGAGGCGGACGTTCGGCACGCGGCGCAGCAGCGGCAGCGTGAGCAGACGCACGCTCGACGAGAGCGCGAAGAGGGTCATGTAGCCGATCTTCTGCTCGCCGAGCTGGTGCAGGATCGCACCGCCGAGAAGCGAGCCCGCCACCATGGCCAGCGAGTTGGCGAGGTTGAAGGTGGTGAGAATGCTGGTGCGCTCCTCCTCGCGGATGGTCTCGAAGACGAGCAGGAAGGTCGCCAGCTCCCACGCGCCCCAGACGATCCCGGCCAGGATCTGCACGAAGACGAGATACGGAAACCACTCGGAGACGAGCCAGAGCGCTGCCATCGGGATGATGCCGACGCCTCCGCACCAGAGCAGGTTGCGCGCGCTGAAGCGGCGGGCGAGCACGCCGAAGGCCGGCATCACGAGGATGCGCGCGCCGAAGGAGACTGCCACCAGGAGCATGTACTGCTCGTAGGAGAGGTGGAGCTGTTTCAGCCAGTAGGGAGCGAAGAACGGGGCCGAGATCTGCACGGCGATCTGCACGGCCAGCATGTAGCCGAGGAGCTTGCCCTCGTGACTGCGGCGCAGGTTCGCGAGCAGCTCGCGCGCCGGCACGTGGCGAAACTCGGGGGGCATCGGAACGGGCTCGCTCTGGCTCGCGAGGTAGCCCGCCGAGGCGAAGCGGCATGCGCCGGCGAGGAGGAAGAGCACGGCGTAGGCACGCATCTCCCAGCCTCCCGCCTTGCCGGCCGCGAGGAGCAGGCCGCCGGCGAGCAG
>CAYOIG010000700.1:0-7604 GCA_964403915.1 uncultured Myxococcaceae bacterium | reverse complement strand
CGCCTCGGCGATCTCACCCGGTACATCTCCCACTCCGTGATCGTCGGATTCACTCTCGGCGCCGGCACGCTCCTGGTTCTCGATCAGCTCAAGAACCTGCTCGGGCTCGCCGCGAAGGGGGACCCGCACGATCACTTCCTGCTGCGCCTCGGCCAGACCCTGGCCGACGGTGGAGGCATTCAGCCCGAGACTGCGGCAGTGGGCGTTGGTGCCGTGTGCGCCGTCGTGGGCCTGCGCGCGCTGAAGCGGAGGGTCGGCTTCGAGCTCTTTCCCGAGCTGCTGTTCGTGGTCTGCCTTGCGGCGGCGCTGGTCGCCTGGCTCGACCTCGAGGCGCTCGGCGTCCGCGTCGTCGGCGAGATCCCCCCTTCGCTCCCGCGGCTCCAGCTTCCCTCTCTCGCCGTGGCGCCAGTGCGGGAGCTAGCGACCCCGGCGCTCGCGATCGCGGTGCTCGGCCTCCTCGAGGCGATCGCGATGGCGAAGGCGATCGCCGCCCAGACACGGCAGAAGATCGACATCAACCAACAGTGTCTGAGCGAGGGGCTGGCGAACTTCACCGGATCCTTCTTCCAGTGCATCCCCGGGTCGGGGTCGCTCACGCGCTCAGCGATCAACCAGCAGGCCGGCGCCCGCACTCAGTGGTCGGGCATCGTTTCCGCAGTCGCCGTCGGCCTCATCATGGTCTTCTTCGCGTCCTATGCACGCTTCGTTCCGCGCGCGGCGCTGGCCGGCATCCTCATCGTCTCGGCCTATCGGATGATCGATCCCCACGCCCTCCGCTACCACCTGCGCGCCACACGCTTCGACCGGGTGATCGTGGCCGTCACGGCCGTGTCTGCGGTCGCCATCTCCATCGAGTTCTGCGTGTTGATCGGCGTCTTTCTTTCCTTTCTTCTGGCCGTGCCGCGCGTCGGCCAGATGCTCCTCACCGAGTTCGTGGTACTGGCCGACGGAATCGTCCACGAACGCCTGCCCGACGACGTTCCGTGTCCGCGACTCCTCGTGTTCGGGCTCGAAGGGGAGATGTTCTTCGGTGCTGCGGCGAGCCTCGAAAGACATCTTGCGCGAATCGAGGAGAGAGCCGAGCCTGGCGTGCGCGTGATCGTTCTGCGGCTGAAACGCGCGCGAAACCCCGACGCCGTGGGGCTTACCCTGCTGGAGGGCTTTCTCGAGCGCATGCGAGCGCAAGGCGTCCACGTGCTCATGTGCGGGGTCCGGCGGAGTCTAATGGGACGCTTCCAGAATTCAGGTCTCGCCGAGCGACTCGCCCCGGATCAGATCTTCCTGGAGCAGCCCGTGCGACAGACCAGCACCGCCCTCGCGATCCATCACGCCTACGAGCTCATCCCCGACCCCTGCCCGACGTGCCCGCGCAGCTCCAAGCCGGGCCAGGAGCACGGGCTGCACTACGTCATCTAGCCGGAGCGCCGAGCCCGCTTCATCTCACCGTCGGCTCCCGTCGCCGGGTTCGCCTCAGCGGCGCCGCAGCCGGGCCGCGACGAGCAGCAGGCCGGCGCCGTAGACGAGTGCCGCGGCGGGCTCCGGAACGGCGGACGAGGGAGCGAGCGCGTAGGTGCCGACCGCGAAGCGGTTCGCATCGGGGTTCGCGATGTCGGCGACGGCCAGATCCTCGGGATCGAAGTCGAGTGCGACGACGTGTCCGTTCGCATTGAGGCCGAAGAAAACGAGCCCGACCGGCGCTCCGTCGAGCAGAACCCCGGCCACGCCGCCGGGATCGACGGCATTCGCGAGGGTCCACACGTCGCTGCCGAGATGGAGGTCGAGCGAGAGCAGCGACGCTCCCGAGTAGCCGCCGGGCGCGGCCGCCGGGAGGTCGAGCGTCACCTGTCCTGCATCGGTGTAGGTGCCGGCCGCGAGGCCGTAGCCGTTGTCGAGCAAGACCTCGACGTCGATCCGGAAGCTCGCGGGAGAAGCCCCGGCGCCAGCGGCGAGCGCGAGGCCGAGCAGGAATGCGAACGTCGAGAGCAGGTTCTTCTTCAGCATGTTCAGGATCCTCATGAGCGACAGCGTGTACGGCGCAGCCTGTGAGTCGCCAGAGTGTACACCATACGAGCCGCCGCGCGCGCGGAGTTTGCGCGACGGCTCGGGTCGCTCGCAGGCTATGTGCAACAGACGGGCAACTGCCGTGGGAGAGAGGCGAATCCTCGTTCAGGATCGCCGCCGCACCGCCAGCAGGCCGAGGCCCATGGCGAGGAGTGCCGCCGTGCCCGGCTCTGGAATCGTCGCGATCCGGAGGTCGTCGATCGCCCACGCCCGCGTCGCAGAGTCGGGCGCGCCGGTCTCGGCGCCAAAGATCTGTGCAAAGCGGATCGTGCGCGAGTCGTCGACGATCCCGAAGAAGATCGGTGTGTATTCTGGGGCCCCACCGAGCGCAACGCTGAAGCTGGTGACTGAGTCGTCGTCGAACTCCACCGAGACGCGGATGATCTCGCCCAGCGTCAGATCGAGGCCGGAGAAGCCGAAGGCGTAGGGCCGTGTGGCGAGCCCGGTGAAGTCGATGGCGGCGACGCCGAAGCAGCAGAGGAAGCCGGGCTCGATCCCGGCCATGACCTGTACGCCCGACGTAGCGAGCGGCGCGCTCGTGTAGGTGATGCCCGAGAATGCGACTCCGCCCACGGTGCCGATGCTCGACGCAGCGCCAGCGCCCCCGGCCGGAAACCCTGAGCCGGTCTCGAAATCGAAGCTCGTGATCTCCGCCGGCGGCACAGCGGCCAGGAACGCGGCTTCGCTGGAGTACGACGTCGTGATCGCCCGTGCGGCGAGCGTCGGCGTCAGGACCAGGGCCAATGAGACGAGCGTGCGGGCAATCATCCAGTTCTCCTCGAGAAGTACGGGAGCCGACGTCCGCAGTGGCGCGCTGCAGGCATTGCAGCGCGATGCAGGCGGCACTCTCCCAACGAGAAGGTGGATGGAGAAGGCCGGACGTGGCAAGAAAAGTCTCGCCGAGGCCGCGGATCCCGGCGGGAGAGAGGTCCGGGGTCCAACCTGGTATGGAAGCCCTCCCGATGGTTGGATCGCAACGAGCTGCGCAGACGTCGACGGCACGCTCGCTCAGCCTATGCGCCGGGGCGTAGAGCTCGAGGAAGTGCAGCGCGACGGATTCGATCGAGTACGGGGAAGGCGACCGCCAGGATCAGCACGTGGACGGCGCCGGAGAGCGCCGACTGCGAGACGAGCAGCCCGGCTTCGATCGACAGCACGCTCACGAACGCGGACGCGAAGATCGCGAGCCCACCGACCCAGGGCTCGATGGGGCGGCGTTTCAGGAGCCAGAGCGGGGCGAGCGCCGCGAGCGCCGTGAGGCCCACCAGACTGGCTCGTTCGAGATCGACGTGCGGATGGAGCACGCGGTAGAGGCGATCGAGCGCGAACAGCAGCAGCGAGAGGCCGGCGATCGCGAGCAGGCTGCTCTTCATCGTGTCACTCACGGCGAGCAGCGGGGGCGTGGAGCCGGGCAGGGAGCGAGTCATGGCGTTCTCCGAGAGGCCCGCCTCCTCCACCGTGAGGGGTGGAGGAGGCGGGCGGTTGTCGGCGGGGGTGGGGTCTGGGCTACAGGCGGACGAACGTCACGCGGCCGACCGGCACGCGCTTGCCGGCCATCATGAAGTATGGCGTCTCGTTCAACTGGATGGCACCGCGGGGCTGCGTGTCGTCGTCGAGCGCGCGGTAGCTCGTGGCGGAGTCGGTGCCCATGTCCCAGGCTTCGAGCGCGACCGTCTTCTGCGCGACCCACTGGCCATTCTCGTAGAGCAGGACGTTCGGGGCGACTGCGCACCAGTCCGGGCTCGGGGCGATCATCGCGGCGATCGACACCATGGGGTGTGCCATGTCGATCTCGAAGCTCGCCGTGGCCTGGCCGGGGACGCTGCGCAGCGGCTCCGCGGTCTCGATCAGCGCGCCGGCAGTGCTGTTCGCGATCGCCGTGCGGATCTCGGCATCGAGCGGCTGGTGCTTCCCCTCCTCGCACAGGTGCTCGAGACCGGGAGTAGCGGTGGCTCCGCTGCGGAAGGGCTCGTACTTCCCATCGTGCGTCACACCGATCACCGGCGAGAAATGGGCGAGCAGCGGAAAGTCCTGCGGATGCGTCTGCGCGCTCCAGCTCCGCTCGAACGTGACCTGGTAGCGGACCGCAGGCGCGGCAGAGCCCGAGGTGGCAGCGCCGAGCACCAGCGTAGCCATCGCGAGCGGGGACATGAGAGAGCGAATCGTGGTCTTCATCTGTTCTTCCTTGCGCCTTTCCCGCGAGGGGGCGCGTTGGGGATGCAATGGGAGATCAGATGCCGGCGACGACCGGCGGATGCACGGCCGCGGTCCGGCGGATTGGGCAGGGCAGGGCGCAGGGGCGGAGAGCCCCGGCTGGCGGTGGTAGGCCTGCTTGGCCGCCCCGGGCCCGGTCACCATCACTTCCGCGGGCGGCGCTACACCGAGCCTGCGCTCAATCCGCGCCGCGCAGAAAGCGGACCAGGAGCGGGTTCACGAGATCCGGTCTCTCCTGATGGACGTTGTGGCCTGCATCCGGAACGATCTCGAGGCGAGAGGCGGGAACGGCCGCGTGGAGCCCCGTGCCGAAGGAGAGGGGATGCCACGTATCCTGCTCGCCCCAGACCACGAGCAGCGCGGGCCTGATCTCCCCGTAGTGCCGCGTCATCTCGTCGTACGCCGGCGAGAAGTAGTCCCGACACACGCCTCCCAGCACGCCCTGGCCCATGCGGCCGGGCCGGTCGAGCAGGCGTGCATACTCGTCGATCATGACGTCGCTAACGCGGTTCGGCCGGTAGTAGGCGCTCCGCAATACGCGGGCCGTGAACCACCGAGTGCCGAAGGCCCAGGCAATGAGGTCGGTGCCCAGACCGAACGGGCAGCTCGGGCGCTGGGAGGGCGGAGACAGAACCGCCACGCGGTCGACGCGCTCCGGGTGCTTCCAGGCGAGATACAGCGACTCTCCCCCGCCGAGAGAGTGGCCGACCAGACGAAATCGATCGATGTCGAGGCGATCCGCGACGCGGAGCACCGCCTCGGCCTGCCGTTCGACCGAGTAGATCCAGCCGTCTCCAGGAATCGCCGAGCGACCGAAGCCCGGCTGATCGACGAGAACGACCCGAAAGCCCGCGCCGACGAGCGCCGGTGCATTCTCGCGCCAGGAGTACGTCGAGTCTCCGATGCCATGGATCATCAGCACGGGTTCGCCAGCGCCGAGGTCGATGGAATGCATGCCCAAACCGTCGATGTCGATCTCGTGCCGATGCGAATCGACGCGCCGACTCCAGCTCGCGTCCTCCGCGGAGATGTTTCGAGCGCAGCCCGTTCCCGTCATCACGAGCACGGCCAGCGCCAGGAACGTGCCGGCCTTACCGCTGGGCACCGTCCGCTCGTCGCCAGGTCCGCGCCCGCGCACGGATCGCGGTGATTTCTGCATCCGGGAGGCACAGGAACTCGAGGAAGCGCTGGTGCTTCTCCGGGGCCTGCCGCTCGAAGTCGGCGTGCCAGCGATGCCGGTCCCCCTCCGAGAAGCCGGCGGCGGCGAGCAGGGAGGTCCAAGTCGCCTTGTTCATGATGCGGATCCGGCCTCGCGCCCGCTTCGTGCCGAGCAGGCCCAGGATGAAGCGCTGCTGATTGCGCAGGCGCTCGACCTCGTCGTTCAGCTCGTCGAGTCGCTCTTCGAGGGCTCGGGTGAGGAGGTTTGCGGGCGCACCGAGCGCCCGCCCGATGTCCTTCAGTCGAAGGCCCGTCTTCCGGAGCGTGCAGATCTGCTCGAGGCGCTGCACGTCCTTCTCCGAGTACTGGCGGTAGCGGCTGAGCGTGCGCCGGCTCGGCCTCAGCAGACCGATACGGTCGTAGTAGAGGAGCGTCGATCGTGAGAGACCGACGCGTCTTGCGAGCACTCCCGGCGTGAGCATCTTCGTCCCTCCCGGCCCGCGGTCGTGGACTACGCTACTGCCGCTCGAGCTGGGTGGCATGGCGGGAAAGTGAGCGCGCGAGCTCGGCCATCTGCTTCTGGAACACTTCCTCCGTGATGCCCTCGATCAGTGCGTTCCCCTCGCGGCTCAGGCCTGTGTAGGTACGGCTCCAGCGGAGGCGGCTGCCGCCGGCGGCGCGGGGCGAGACGGCGATGTCGAGCTTCTGGACGCACCTGCCCGGGAAGAAGACGACGAACTCGACCCGGCCGGCCTCCGGCTCGTGTCGGCTCGTGACGTAGAGCGCCTTCCCGAGCAGCGGGTTGACCGTCGTGAAGATGCAGCCGTCCTCGACCACGCCCGACGCCGAGTAGACGATGGCGGCCTCCCAGTTCTCGAGCCATTCCCGTTCGCGCACGGGGCACAGAAGAGGGAAGACCGTCTCCGGGGCCGCATCGACCTCGAAGTGGGTCCACCGAACGACGCGCCTCGCCACGAAGTCATCCGCGCTCTCACCGATTCCAGGCTCTTTCATGACCGTCTCCTCTTGGCCGGCCGGGCGCACCCGCACTGGAAGCGGGCCCTTGCTCCCGAGGCGGCCGGCTGGCACGCGGAGGAGTATCGACCCTGAACCCGTAGACGGGTCAAGAGCGCCTCAGCGACTCCCTCGCGCTTTGCCCGCAGGCTGCGATGCTCCGGCGCGGCGACCCGGGAGGCGCCGCCATGCTGCTCGCCAAGCTCCTGCTCGTGCCGTCGCTGATCGCTGCCGTGACGCTCGCGGGGCGGCGCTTCGGGCCGGCGGTGGCGGGCTGGCTCACGGCGACACCGATCGTGGCGGGGCCGATCGTCTTCTTCCTCGCGCTCGAGCAGGGATCCGCATTCGCCGCACGTTCGGCAGCATCGACACTCGCAGGTGTCGTCTCGCTCGGCGCGTTCTGTCTCGTCTATGCCGTGTGCTGCACGCGCACAGCGTGGCCTGTGGCGCTCGGCGCAGGATGGCTCGCCTTCGCGGCCGCGACGCTCGTGCTCGACGGGCTGGGACCCGGCTTCGGAATCTCGCTCGCTCTGGCGTTGGCGGTGCCCGCCGGACTTCCGCTCCTGTTTCCGAAGCGACGCTGGCACGGCTCAGCGGCGGCGCCGCACCCGTTCGAGCTGCCGGCCCGCATGCTCGCGGCCGCCGTTCTCGTCGTGCTCGTGACCGCGCTCGCGCAGCGGCTCGGTCCGGCTCTCTCGGGACTGTTGACGCCGTTTCCGGTCGCCACCAGCGTTCTCGCCGTCTTCTCGCACCGGGCCGACGGCGCCGACTTCGCCATCCCGCTCCTGCGCGCGCTCACGGCGGGCCTGTTCGGCTTCGTGGCCTTCTTCGCCGTTCTCGCCCTCGGGCTCCCAGCGCTCGGCATCGCTGGAGCCTTCGGCGGGGCGGTCGCGGCGGCGCTCACGGGGCAGGTCCTGGCGCTCGCAGTCACCGGACGGCTTGGAAAAAACATTACGGCTTGACTTAATGTTTGTGTAACCTACCATCAACACGATGTCTTCTACTCGTCGAGATCCCCGGGATCCCGCCTCGGGGCCGCGGCGGAGCCAGCCGCAGCGAAGCGCCGCCATGCGGGTCCGGCTGCTCGACGCGACCGCCGCGGCGCTCGTCGAGGCGGGCGCCACGGGCACCACCACGGCAGCCGTCTGCCGCCGCGC
>CAYOIG010000699.1:0-3241 GCA_964403915.1 uncultured Myxococcaceae bacterium | reverse complement strand
CGAGGAGGCTTCGGCCGCCTACGCCCGCGCGCTCGCCAAGGATCCCGACTCCGCCTATCTCGTGCGCCGGCTCGCCGAGCTGGCGGCCCGCCAGGGCCGCTACGAAGAGGCGCTGGCGCACGCCGAGCGCGCGCACCAGCTCGATCCCGACGACCGCTCGACGCGCCTTTTCCTCGGAACGCTCTACCGCGTGCGGCGTGACGCGGCCGCAGCCGAGGGGGTGCTGCGCGACCCGAACGGAGAGCCGTTCGACGACGATGCCGCCATCCTGCTCTTCAGCATCTACGTCGAGGGCGACCGCATGCCCGAGGCGCTCGCTCTCGCCGAGTGGCTGGTGAGAACGGATCCGGCGGGCGTGCGCGGCTACCTCGCCCTTGCCGGCGTGCACGAGAAGATGGGCCGCGGCCCCGAGGCCGAGCGCATGCTGCGGCAGGCGCTGAAGGTTCAGCCCGGCAACCTCTCGGTCTACGGCGCCCTCGCACGTCTTCTCCACGAGCGCGGAGATCGCAAGCGTGAAATCCAGGTCTACGAGGAGGTGCTGCAGGCCCATCCGCACCACCACGCCACACTGGTCGCTCTCTCCGATGCACAGCTCGCCGAGGGCCGGCGCGACCAGGCCATCGCCACACTCGAGAAGGTGATCAAGACACACCCCGACGATCTGCGCTCGGTGCTGCGGCTCGGCTTCCTCGAATACGAGGCCGATCACTACGAGAAGGCCGTCTCGCGCTTCGAGAAAGCGCTCGCCGCGAATCCGCAGCAGCACGAGGTCGCGTACTACCTCGGGCTGGTGCGCGTGCGCGCCCGCGACGAGCAGGGTGCCATCGTCGCCTTCGATCGCGTGCCGCCGGAGCACGAACGCTATGCGGAGGCGAGGAGCCAGATCGCGGGAATCCTCGAACGGCGCGGAGACCTCGCGGCCGCGGTGGCCGAGGTGGAGAAGGCGAGGGCGCGCGCTCCCTCGCGGCCACTCGATCTCTACGCCGCGACGCTGCGCGCGCGGGCGGGCGACTTCGACGGGGCCGTCGCCTTCCTGCAGGGTCTGCTCGCGGAGAGCCCGGACGACGACGAGCTCCTCTACAACCTCGGCGTCCTGTACGGCGAGCGCAAGCGCTTCGACGACTCGCTGCGCTACATGAACCTTGCCCTCGAGAGGAACCCGGACAACGCCAGCGCGCTCAACTATCTCGGCTACAGCTGGGCGGAAAAGGGAATGAATCTCGAGCAGGCCGAGGAGAAGATCCGGCGCGCGCTGGAGCTGCGGCCCGACGACGGCTTCATCACGGACAGCCTCGGCTGGGTCTACTACATGCGAGCCCGGCCGCTGCTCGACGGCGGCAACGTCAAGGATGGCCGGGCGATGCTGCGCCGCGCGATCCAGGAGCTGGAGAAGGCGGCCCAGATCACGGGCGGCGACCCGGTGATCTCCGAGCATCTGGGCGATGCCTATCTCCTGCTCCCGGACAAACGCCGCGCGCTCGAGCGCTACCGCGAGGCGATCCGGCTCGAGCCGCGAGAGAACGAGCAGCCCGATCTGCGTCGCAAGCTGGAGACGCTCACGCGGGAGCTCGACGCGAAGTGAAGCGAGGGCGTCGGCTCGGCGCGCTGCTCCTCGTGCTGGCGGTCTCGGCCTGCGCCACGGCCGGCCGTGGCCGCGGCCGGGCGACGTTTGCAGTGGATCCGCAGCAGGCACAGGCCCTGCTCGACCGCGTGCAAGCGAGCGGCTCCGAGCGCCGCGCGCTGCGCGGCATCGCCTCTCTCTCCTTCGACGGCACGGCTGGCAGCGTGCGCTCGCGCCAGGTGATCGTGGTCGAGGTGCCGTCGCACCTGCGAATCGAGGTGCAGGGCTTCCTCAGCCAGTCCGTGGCGGTGCTGGTGACGGACGGCGAGCAGTTCGATCTCTTTCGCGCCGAGGATCGCTCGCGAAGGAGTGGGCCGGTGTATCCGGGGCTGCTCTCCGAGGTGGCGCAGATCGATCTCACACCCGAAGAGGGGGTGGCGCTGGTGCTGGGCGTGCCGCCCGAGGCGGGCAGCCTGCTGCTGGCCTCGGGCGTGGGGCTCGACGACGGCGGGGTCCGGCTCGAGCGCGTGGACACCGAGGGCGTGCTGCGCCAGCGCATCGACTTCGACGCGCTGGGAAGGCTGGCCCGCGTCGAGGTCTACGAGGCCGGGGAGCGCCTGCTCTGGAGCGCCGAGTACCGCGACCACCGCGACGTTGGCGGCATCGACTTCGCCCACGAGATCGCGCTCTGGTTTCCCTCGTCGCAGACCCAGCTCGAGCTCGTCTTCAAGCAGGTGGAGCTGAATCCGACCCTTCCCGAGGGCGTGTTCACGCTGCCGCCGCCCCGGCCGGTGCGAGCCGGGAGCGCCGGATGAGGCAGGGCCTGCGTGCGGCGCTGGCCGCCGCATTCCTGGTGCTCGTGAACGGGGCCTGCACCAACGCCCCCTATCCCGTCGCAGACAGCCTCGAGAAGATCCTCTACCAGCCTTTCGACGATCCTCCGAAGACCCTCGACCCGCAGGTCGCCTACTCGGTCGTCGATCACATGGTGATCGGCTACGTCTACGACACGCTGCTCGGCTACCACTATCTGAAGCGACCCTTCACGCTGATCCCGGGCATGGCCGAGCAGGTGCCGGAGGGGCGAGCGCTCGAGGCCGGGCGCGTGGCCTATCGCTTCCGCCTGCGACCGGATCTTCTCTTCCACGAGGATGCCTGCTTCGCCCTCGCGGGGGGCGGCGCACGCACGCGAGCGGTCGAGGCCGCAGACGTCGTCTTCGCGCTGGCGCGCGTCGGAGATCCTGCGGTCGGCAGTCCCGTGCTCGAGACCCTCGGAAAGATCTCCGGGCTCGTCGCCTTCGGCCAGCGCCTCGAAGAGAGGCGCAAGCGCGATCCGGCATTCGCAGCGCTGCGCATCGACGAGCAGTACCGCGCGGCCGGGCCGATCGACGGACTGCGCGCTCTCGGCCCCCGCGAGCTCGAGATCGTGCTCGACGACCCCTACCCGCAGATCCTCTACTGGTTCGCGATGCCCTTCACGGCGCCCGTTCCCTGGGAGGCGGTGGCGACCTACACCGGGGAGGGCGGAGCCGAGAGCTTCGCCGAGCATCCGGTCGGCTGCGGTCCCTTCGTGCTGACGCGCTACGACAAGCGCAGCGGGTTCGTGCTCAGCCGGAATGAAGCCTGGTATGGCGTGGTGCTTCCAGAGTGGAGGGCGCCGGCGGCGCCTTATCCGTCGGA
>CAYOIG010000698.1:0-6119 GCA_964403915.1 uncultured Myxococcaceae bacterium | reverse complement strand
AGCGGCCGATGATGGCGACGCTCCGTGGTGTCGACAGATCGAGGGGCAACACCTCGCCTTCGTGGCGCAGGAGCACGAGACACGCGCCGGCGGCCTCGCGCGCGAGCGCGTGGTGGGCGTCGGCGTCGAGCAGCGGCGGCGGGGCCGCATCGCGCGCTTCGGCCGTGCGCAGCACACACGCGAGCAGCTCGCCCACCACCTCGTCGAGCCGGGCCTCGGGCAGACGTCCCGCATTCACGGCGCTCACCACTTCGCCCGGCCCGAGGGGACCCGAGGACGGCATCTCGAGGTGCAGCCCGGCGCGCACGCCCTCGGCGCGGTCGTCCACCGCGCCCCAGTCGGAGACGACGAAGCCGGCAAAGCCCCACTCGCCCCGCAGGACGTCGTGCAGCAGCCAGGGATGCTCGGACGCAAACGTTCCGTTCACCCGGTTGTAGGCGGACATCACCGAGAGCGGGTGCGAGCGGGTGACGGCGATTTCGAAGGGGCGAAGATACAGCTCGCGCAGCGTTCGCTCGTCTACCTCGGACGAGCACCACATGCGCCCGGTCTCCTGCTCGTTGGCGGCGAAATGCTTGACGCAGGCCCCGACGCCCTGCGACTGCACGCCCTCGATGAAGGCCGCCGCGAGCGTTCCCGTGAGCAGAGGATCCTCGCCCAGATACTCGAAGCTGCGACCGCCGAGGGGCGATCGCTGGAGGTTGACGCCCGGGCCGAGCACGACGTCGACGCCGTGTGCGCGCGCCTCGCGCCCGATCGCCTCGCCCACGCGGCGCGTCAGGTCCTCGTCCCACGCGCAGGCGAGCGCCGACGCAGTAGGGAAGCAGGTGGCCGGCACGGCCGTTCCCGCGCCCACCTCGTTCGGGCCCGGCGCCTTGCGCAGACCGTGGGGGCCGTCGGCGAGCCAGATCGAAGGGATGCCAAGACGCGCGATCGCTTTCGTGGTCCAGGTCGAATCGCCGCTCAGCAGCGATGCCTTCTCTTCGAGGCTGAGCTTCGAGACGAGGTCTCTGACGCGGGCGCTAAGATCGTCCGACATGGCGGGCGAGGCTAGCGCAGGCCCTCGTCATCGCCGGGCAGCCTGACGCCGGTCATACCGCACGCGCCGGATCCCCAGCACGGTGCTCCTCGGCGTGGAAGCAGACTGCACCGTCACACGGCGTGAGTTTCTCCGAGGCAGCGCAGCCACGGCAGCGTTTCTCCTGATGGGAAGTCTGCGCCCCGCCTCTGCGGCGCAAGCGACGCCTCCAGCCGCGGCGCCGGCTCCGGCCTATCACGACTGGCGAGACGTCTATCGCGCGCTCTGGCGCTGGGATCGCGTCGTCCGAGGCACGCACTCGAGCGCCAACTGCGTGGCGGCCTGCGCCTGGAACCTCTACGTGCGCGACGGTGTCGTGTGGCGCGAGGAGCAGTCGGCGCCCTACGTGGCTTCGAACGTCGGGGTGCCGGACTGGAATCCGCGCGGCTGTCAGAAGGGTGCGAGCTGCAGTGCGCTCGCCCTCGGCGAAACGCGGCTCCGGCATCCGCTGCGCCGCGTGGGGGCGCGCGGGTCGGGGAGCTGGAAGCGCATCGGGTGGGACGAGGCCCTGAACGAGATCTCCCGCTCGCTCGTCGACACGCTCGAACGCCGCGGGGGGGAGGGTGTCGTCTGCGAGCTCGGCGGCAACATGGACTACGGCCCGACCTTCGCCGGAACGCTTCGCTTCTTCCATCTGCTCGGCGCGCCAGTCACGGACTCGACGGCGCACGTCGGCGACCTTCCGGTCGGCGGCACGATCACCCTCGGTGCCGGCATGACGGGTGGCAGCTCCGACGATTGGTTCCGCTCGGAATACCTGGTGCTGTGGGCCTTCAACCCGTCCGCGACGCGTATCCCCGATGCGCACTTCCTGAACGAGGCGCGCTACCACGGCGCACGCGTGGTCTCGATCACGCCCGACTACGGCCCGAGCGCCATCCATGCCGACCTCTGGCTCTCGCCGCGACCCGGGACCGACGCGGCGCTCGCGCTGGCGGCCTGCCGCATCATCCTCGACGAAGGGCTCCATCAGGCCGACTACATTCGAGAGCAAACCGACTTGCCCTTCCTGGTGCGAACCGACACGCGGCGCTTCCTGCGCAGGTCGGACGTCGTGGCGGGCGGACGCGAGGAAGGCTTCGCAATCTGGGACGAGGCGGCCAGCGCGCTCGCATGGGCGCCGGGCACGCCGGGAAGCAAGGATGCAAAGCTCGCTCTCGGAGCGCTGCGGCCGGCGCTCGAGTATCGGGGCGAGGTACGCCTTGCCGGGGGTGGCACGGCCCCGGTGCGAAGCGTCCTCTCGCTGCTGCGCGAGCGACTCGAGCGCTCCTCGCCCGAAGAGGCGTCGCGCATCACGGGAATCGCGCCGGAGGTGATCCGGCGCTTCGCGCGCCAGTTTGCGAAGGCCCGCTCGGCCATGATCCTCGCGAGCTACGGCGCGTGCAAGAATTACCACTCGGACCTGATCCAGCGCTCGCAGATCCTGCTCGCATCCCTGACCGGAAACCTCGGCCGGGCGGGAGGGGGCTGGCAGTCGAGCGGCTTCCTCGCCCTCGAGGGCCTCGGGCTGGTCGGCATGCACGAGGGGCTCGGCATCACGGACCTCGTCTGGCTCGGCGCGCGTTCGTTCGTCGATGCGGCGGGCGTGAAGCGGGAGTTCCAGAAGACTCACGTCTCGAGCAGCCTCTTCCATGCGGTTCACGGCGGCGCAGGTGACGTGCAGCTCATGCCGGAGTTCGGAGACCCGGCGTTGCCGCGGCCACCGCGTGCGTATCTCGACGAAGCTCTGGCCGCGGGACACTTTCCGATCGGTCCGCCGCAGGGTGCGCCGCCGCCGGAGGTGGTGATCTCGATCTGCGGCAACGTACTGCGCCACACGCGGATGGGGCAGCGGGTTCGCGATCACCTGTTCGCCAAGGCGAATCTCGTCGTCGACATCGGCTTCCGCATGAGCGAGACCGCGCGCTACGCCGACATCGTGCTGCCGGCCGCGGGCTGGTACGAGAAGATGGGGCTCAAGTATCTCGTGACGCTGGTGCCCCATCTGACGCTCGGAGACCGCGCGGTGCCCCCGCTCGCCGAGTCGAAGCCCGAGTGGGAGATCTTCTCGCTGCTGACCGAGCGGGTGGCGGCCGAGGCGAAGCGGCGCAACGTGACGGAGGTGCGTGGCTTCCACGGCGAGGCCTCCGATCTCTCCCGTCTCGACGAGCGCTTCGGCGACTCCGGTCGCTTCGGTCCGCACTCGGAAGAGGATGTGCTGCGTTACATACTTTCCGTCTCGAGCCCGTCTCGCGGGATCACGCTCGAAGACCTGCGACGGGAGGGAGGCGTGGTGCGCGTGCGCTCTCTGGGCCCCGAGAACTCGACCAGTGGCGTCTACTCGGAGTATCGGCTCGACGAGCCGATCGTGCCGCTTCGCGACTTCGTGGAGAAGAAGCGTCCCTACCCGACCCTCACGGGCCGGCAGCAGTTCTACATCGATCACCCCTGGTTCCTCGAGCTCGGCGAGGAGCTTCCCGTTCACAAGGAGCCGCCGGCCGCAGGCGGCAAGCATCCCTTCACGCTCACGGGTGGGCATACGCGCTGGAGCATCCACTCGATGTGGCGCGACCAGCCACTGATGCTCCGGCTCGAGCGTGGCGAGCCGGTCGTCTACCTGAACGCCGCGGATGCCCGCCAGCGCGGCATCGGCGATCACGACCTCGTCGAGATCAGGAACGATCTAGGAAGCTTCGTCGCGCGCGCGAAGCCGACCGGAGCGATGCGTCCGGGCCAGGTCCACATCCTCCACGCCTGGGAGCCCTTCCAGTTCCGCACGGGACGCAGCCACCAGTCGCTGGCGCCGAGTCCGATCAAGGTGACGCAGCTCGTCGGCGACTACGGTCAGCTCCACTGGGATGTGTCGCATTACGAACCGAACGGGAACGACCGCGATACGCGCGTCGACGTGCGCCGCCTCTGATCGCCGGTCGCGAGCGATCAGGGGCCGCTAAGAATGACGATCGTGCCGTCCTGACCGTCGCCGTAGTAGCCGTCGCCGCCGCGCGCGGTGAGGCCGGCCGGCGGCAGCGTGAAGAGCGTCTGGTAGCGAATCGCAATCCGGCCGCCGCCGCCGCCCACGTGAGTGCCGCCGCCCGTCGTGCCGCCATCGGCGGAGATGGTACCCGCTCCGGCGAACGTCCCGGCGCGGATGTTGACCGTGCCGCCGGAGCCCTCGCCCGACGCCGATCCGCCGGAGAGCCCGCCGTTCGCGCGGATCGGACCGTTCAGCACGATGGAATCGGCCACGATGACGACGCGGCCGCCACCGTCGCCGCCATCACCGCCCCAGGCGCCGCCGCCCGAGCCGAGATCCGTCGGATCGGTCGGGCTTCCGTAGACCGGGTTCGGCTGGTCACCGCCGTTGGCCGCGTAGTCGCCACCGAGGCCGCCGTACGAGCCACCCGTTCCGCTCTGAGCGCCGGGCGTGAAGTTGGCGGTATGACCGACCGCGCCGAGGCCGGCCTTGTTGCCCCCGAGATGACCGAGGCCCGAGACGTCGATGTCGCTCGTGGCGTCGACGCTGAGCGTGCCGACGCGCAGATCGAGCTTCCCGGCGTAGGCCTGGGTCGTCTTCGGATGCGTGAGACGCGACTGCTGCGTCACGGCCAGTGTGCCGCCCACCTCGAGGATGTCCGACAGCTCGAGCGTCGTCTTGCGCCGCAGCACGACCTCATCGAAACGCGAGATCCCCGCATACGTCTTGCCAACACCGGCCACGCTGCCGAACGCAACCCCGTTGGCATTCGGTGTCTTCAGCGTGATGACGCTCGCGGTGTTGGAGACGATCTCGAACGCCTCGCCCTGCGTCGTGTCGGGATTGAGGAGATTCCCGATGAGGCCGTTCGGGAGCAGCGGCAGGACGCCATCCACGGTGAGCGTGTCGCTCGTGCTGGCGGCGGCCACACCCGGACCGATCCACGGCAGGCTGGCAGGCCCGGTGCCGGGATTGCGGTCTCCCTGATCGAGATAGAGCGTGCCCTCGGTCTGGCCGGAGAGCCGGAAGAAGACCGTTCCGGGGCCGCCATCGCCGTAGTAGCCATCGCCGCCGAGGGCCGTGACGCCGAGGAGATCGTCCAGATTTGCGATGGGATCGACGCTGTTCGCCTCGATCGCCACCCGGCCGCCGCCGCCGCCCACGTGGCTGCCGCCGCCCGCGGTGCCGCCATCCGCCGAGATCCGACCCGTGCCGCCGATCTGGCCCGTCGTGATCCAGATGGAGCCGCCTGCACCCTCGCCGGACGCGGAGCCAGCCGAGAGCGCTCCCTCTGCGCGGATGGCGCCGTCCACCACCACGGCTTCGCTGGCGTCGATGCGAACGGCGCCGCCGCCGTCTCCGCCGTTTCCGCCCCACGCGCCGCCGCCACCGCCCAGTGTCACCGGGCGCTTGACATCGCCGTACACGAGGCCGGGCAGGTTCCCGCCGCTGCCCGCGTAGGCGCCTCCGCGCCCGCCGTGAGAGCCGCCCGTCCCCGCCTGGGATCCTGGCTGGAAGGCGAGCGTGTGCGCGGTCTGGCCGAGGCCCGCCTTGTTGCCGCCGAGATGGCCCCGACCCGTCACATCGATGGCGCTCGTGGCGTCGATCTCGACACGCTTTGCCTGGATGGAGAGTCCCGACTCGTTTCCGAGCGCGTGCGTGAGCGTACTGCCATCGAGCAGTGCGAAGGTTCCGGTTACGACGATCGGTGCCGACGCGATGGCGCGCACCTGCCCACGCAGCTCGACGCGATCGAAGGCGAGGCTCGCGGGCAGGACGGCACTGTCGGCGGCCTGAGGCAGGCCGAAGCCATCGATCACGAGCGTGCCGAGCGTCTGCGCAGCGGATGCGAGATACACCGTGCCCGGGCCACCGTCGCCGTAGTAGCCGTCTCCGCCCATCGCGCTGATTCTCGACTGCGACAACGAGAGCGTGCCGGTATGGCGGATGGCAACGCGACCGCCACCGCCGCCGACGCGGTCGCTTCCGCCGGCCGTCCCACCATCCGCCGAAATCGCTCCGGCGCCGGCGAGCGTCCCCGTGCGGATGTTCACCGTTCCGCCCGAGCCGTCACCCGCAGCAGAC
>CAYOIG010000697.1:0-13253 GCA_964403915.1 uncultured Myxococcaceae bacterium | reverse complement strand
TGACGCCGTAGAAGTCTCCGGGACCGCCGTTCGTGACCAAGATCATCGTCAGACCGGTGATCGGGAATGCAGCCGCATCGGTCACCGGGATCACGCCACTGAAGGAGAAGATGCCGGGCGTGAGGTCCGTCACGTCCGTCGCCGTCACGTCCGCGCTGCCCGTGCCGCTCCACGCGACCGGGATCGGCGGCAGCGTGGCGAGCTGGATCGACAGCGACGCGCTCGCGAGAGACAGCACCGTCGCGTGAGCGGGCTGGGCGGCGCCCATCACGAGGCCAAGGGCCGCAACGAGGCCAAACAACTTGCGCATGAGTAGACTCCTTGATTCCAACTTCGATGGCCTGGGAGCGCGGCACCCTGCCGAAGCCCTGGCCCAACAACTCGACTGCCACCACCCGGTTGCAATCTCGGTGCCAGCTCTGGTCCCGCCCCGCCCTTGAAGTCAACTATCCGGATTCATTCGAGATTCTATGAGGCTGCCGGAGCTGCCGGCCTGCCGGGCCGGCCCTTCTGGAAAATCTTTCCTTCCACTTGGGAAAAACCCTTCCCATGGGCAGCCGGCTGCGGACCTCCGCTCCCCCTAGATCTCGACCCGGGCCCGGGCGGAGGCCACCCGCAGCATCGCCGCCTTCGCGTTCTCGGGCGGGGCGAAGTGGGGGTCGGTGTACATCCCGCCCTCGGCCGCGTCGTTGGGATCGAGCGCGGCCTTGATGCGCTGCGTGTACTTGTCGTAGTCCATGCAGGCAGGAGAGAAGAGAGCGTGGTTCGGAGGCCCGATCGCGTTCAGGCTGTCGCCGCAGTGGTTCTCGATACAGGCGAGGTTGGTCTCGAGAATGTAGTCGACGACGCCCTCGCGGCAGCGCGGGTCGCGCTGATCGTACATGGCGAGCTCTTCGAGATGGGCGTAGGCACCGCCCTCGTAGAGACCGCCCCAGGCGTTGTCTCCGCCGTCGTCGACGATGATGCCCTTCTCGATGTACTTCCGCTTCACCTGCGCCCCCACCTTCGCGCCGCGGATGGCATTGTCCCAGGAGACGAGCGAGCCCATGGCCGTCCAGAAGGTGCCGGCGAAGCGGAAGACTCCGCGCATGTTCATGCCCGAGCGGACCAGCGACTGGTAGAGCAGGCTCGGCATCGTCGCGCCGAGACGCGTCACGCCGTAGCGCCGGGCGTCGCGCAGCAGCAGGCGCGTCGCGTGGGGAATCGAGCGCAGGATGCCCGCAATTCCGACGCGGCGCGCAACCGCGCGGATCAATCCGAGCAGCGAGAAAACACCCGCGGGAGAGATGTCGTTCGAGAGCACGCCGCCCCCGAGATCGGCCGCAATCTTGCGTAGCACCCGGCGCTGCCAGGCCGCTTCGTCCGCATGTCGTGCGGTCAGGATACACATGAGCGCGTAGTACATCTCGTGCATGAACGGCACGCGGTAGAGCTCGGCCGCCTCGTTGTTGTCGGTGGCGAGAACGCCGGCCATCAGCGCCGGCGCATTGCGGCCGAGGTAGCTCGCGATCCCCGCCTCGCCCAGGCGATAGCCGAGCTCGGCCATGCCGTCCCAGTCGTTTACGAGCACGACGGCCGCCGTATGGTGAGGCGGGATCCGCATGTCGTAGCTCGGAGAGGTGCCGGCATAAGCGAGCTGCGGCGGCCCCTCCCACGGGTAGAGCTTGATGGCCGCGCGTGTGAAGACGCCGAGGCCTCCGAGCGCGCCGGCGAAGCCGCGCACGACACCGCGGATCGAGAAGCCCGGGCCGTCGCCGAGGAAGTCTTCGCCCGAGGCGTCGAACGAGCCCACCTGCACGATCTCGCCGTCGGGCATCACCCACTCGAAGCCGAGCAGGTTGCGGTTCGAGAAGCCCATCGAGACGCCGTCCCAGCCCTGTCCCATCATCGAGGTGGCCGAAGCCAGTGACGAGCACTGACCGCCGCAGCCGGCGATGTGCGTGTTGAGGCCGAGCTTCATGGCCTCGGTCTGGAGCTGGTTGCCGGTGACGTAGGGCTCGATCACTGCGATCATGGCGTCGGTGTCGATGCGCAGGATGCGGTCGAGCCGGCGCAGATCGATCTGCACCAGGTTGTCGGGCGTGGTCGACGCATTCCACATGCCAAAGCCCGTGCTCATGGCCTTGTACTGCACGCCGAAGCGGTTGCACAGGCGCACGACGGCCGCGACCTCCTGCGTGTCCGCAGGCAGCACGACCACGAGCGGCCGCGGCATGTAGTGCGAGCCGGTGACCGCCTCGGCGATGTACTGCCAGGCGTAGGTGTCGAGAACGGCCGGATCGGTGTACACCCACGTCTCGCCAAGCACCGCCTCCAGCGCGGGGAAGAGCACCTCGCGAAGCTTCTCGAGCTCGGTTTCGCTGCGCCGGGCGCCGGCGCCGCTCTGCGGCAGGAACGTCATGACAGGTCTCCTTCGAGGCTCGTGGCGAGCAGGTCGGTGAGGCTCGTCGCCGTGAGGCCGGGGCCGCTCTCCGCGCAGGCCTCCTCGAGCAGCGCGAGGCTCTGCGGGCATTCGGTGACGAGCAGCTCGGCCCCCGTGCTTCGTGCCTCGTTCGCGCGGCGGAGCGCAGTGGCGCGGGCGAACTCGGGCAGCGCGGCGGCCGCCTGGCCGCTCTCGCCGCTGTCGAATGCGTATTCGCGCCGGCGCGGCATCTCGTGCAGCACGAGGCCCGGGATGCTGCCGAGCACGCGCCGCGGCGGCTCGAAGCAGCCGCCACCACCGCCACGCACGGGTCGGGGCGGATCGTAGATCTCGATCTGCCCCTCGATCTTGCGCGCCACGCCGCGCCAGGCAACGAAGGGCTCCGAGAGCCGGCCGAGGTAGCTCGAATCGTGCCAGGTCGCGCGCTTCGCGATGCGACCGCGCGGGCGAAGGCGCCGCTTGCCGATCAGCTCGTCGTAGAGCTCGACGAGGTGCCGCACGGGCTTGCGAATCGTCGCGACGCGCGGCACGTCGGCCCGCAGGGTGGCGTAGTCTTCGGCCGAGAGGCAGACGACGGACTCCGCGGCGCTGCCCTCGATGGCGCGCGCCGTACGCCCGGCGAAGCCGCCGAAGGTCTCCCGGTCGCCGATCTCGAGTGCCGCGCGCCCGGTGTAGGGCTCGTCCGCACCGAGGGTCGTCCACGAAACGCCTGCGCGATCGAGGAGCGTTAGCGCCCGGCGCAGTGTGCGCTGTCGCCGCTCGTCGAGCGCGTAGTGCGGGCCGATCCAGAGCAGCAGCTTCGCGTCCGCGCGCCGGGGCAGCGAGAGGGCCGCCAGCGCCGCACTGAGATCGCTGGCGTGCTCCGGCAGGGGATGGCCGCGACGCGCCAGCGAGCCCAGCACTGCCGCATGCCCGGGCAGGGGCCCGCGCTCGGCGTGCAGCTTCGCGCGCAGGTGAAGCAGGATCTCCTGCAGCTCGATGTCGGCGCTGAACTTGCACGAGACGTCGCAGCCGCCGCAGGCATGACAGCCGAATGCGAGCCTGCGCACCGTGTCGGTCGGCTCGCTGCGGCCGTCGAGCAGGCTCATGGCCATCACGAGCAGCCCGCCTCCCGAGCTCGCGTGGACCTTGAACTCCTCGTAGCTCGGGCAGATGCCGCTGAAGGCCGCCGACTCGACCCGCGCCAGCGGCGGGAACTTGCACAGCGAGCAGCGCGGGCACTTCCCGGCATAGGGGCGAAGCGCTTCGAGGCTGCGGAAGTCATTCGACAGCATGGAGACCTCCATTGCGAAGCAGGTGCCCGGGAACCTGGAGGCGCCCGGGCGAGAGAATGCGGTCGGGGTCGAACAGACGCTGGATGCGCGGCACGAGCGAGGCCGTTGACGCACCGTCGAAGGCCACGTCCACCAGCGGGCCGTAGGGACGGCTGAAGAACGCACCCGCTGCCTTCAGCGCCTGCGCCAGCGCGAGGAAGGTCTCGGCCACGCGCGCGGAATCTTCCGGAGCAAAGGCGAGATCGACCTCCACGTGGCAGACGCGCCCGCCGAGCTGCGGCTGCAAGCTGGTGAGCACGTCGTCGCGGGAGAAGCCCGACGCCGCGAGCACGCCCTCGGCGACGGCCAGCAGCCGCTCCGTCCGGGCGAGCGTGGTCTGAAAGAAGAGCTCGCGCGTCGCGGGCAGGCCCGCCTTCTTCCACCAGGCGCGCTCGCGCGCGAGATCGGGGCGGGTGAGGCGCACGAGAAGCTCGTCCAGGGTTCCGTGCGGCGAGGCCTTCGCTTCGCACAGGCCGTGCGCGCCGAGAGCCTCTCCGAGCTCGCGCAGAACGAAGCTGCGCCTCTGCTCCGGAAAGACGGGCGCATCGGCAACGCTGAAGACGAGGTTCCACGGCGCAGCCGACCCGCGCGCGCGGACGAAATCCTCCCGCGCCGTCGCCGTCAGTGCCGCGAGAGCACGGCCATCGGCGAGGAAGAGGATGTCGGCGTGCCCGCGGCGGAGCAGGTGCTGCGCCACGCGCAGCAGCGGCTCGATGCGCGCGGAGCTGACGAGGTGCAGCGTCTCGCGCGCCGGCAGCGGCTCACACTTGGCGGAGCACCAGGTGACGATGCCGATCGTGCCCTGCGCGCCCTGCAGCACGCGCACGAGATCCGACTGCCCGGGGCCCATTGGATTCTTCTGTGCGTCGCCCGCGAGCCATTGCTCCTCGAGCGTGCCGGGGCCCGCTGCCGATCCGGTCCGGAAGAGCTCGCCCGTGCCGAAGACCACTTCCGTACACAGCAGCGGGTCGCTCATGTCCCACTGGAAACGCGGCTGGATCGTCGGCTCGCGCTCGAGATAGGCGCCGAGCACCGACTTTTCGGGCCGCGGACACAGCGGCAGCATCGCGCGCAGGCCCTCGGCCGCGAGGGCCGGCACGAGCGCCTCGAACGAAACGCCCGGCTCGGCGAGAAAGACGTGGTTTCGCCGGTCGATCCGCACGATGCGATCGAGGCCGCGCAGGTCGACCACGACCGTATCGGGGGCGCACAACGTATCGCCGCGGTGGTGCTCGCCGCCCGAGCTCACGGGCACGAGGCCAAGGCCGATCGCGCGCGCCGCCTCGACGAGGGGCTTCACGGCGGCAGCGTCCTTCGGTCGCGCCACCGCGAGCGGCCGCTCGCCCTCGAGGCCGCTGGCATCGCGGGCGAAGGCCGCGCAGGCGGTGTCGCTCGCATCGAGCGCGAGCGCGGGCAGGCGTTCGGCGAGCCGTCGGAGCTTTTCTTGCATGGAGTTCTCCTCGAGAGAAGGAACGTCGAGAATCGGTAGAGACCGCGGACGATCAGGGCGGCGCGCCGCCGAGTGCGCCGACGACGAAGCGCGCCGTCTTCTCGGCCAGCGTGCGGGGCGACTGCGGAACGGGCGCGTCGATGAGGCCGACGAGCGCCGTATGGAAGATCCCGCCGATCATGAACTCGGCGGCGAAGCGGGCGTCCTCGATCCGGATCAGATCGAGACGACGGCCGATCGTCATCTCGCCGACCATCAGCGAGACGAGGCTCTGGTGGATCTCGACGACCACGTCCTGCGTGTCGGCGCTCTTCGCGAGTGCCTCCTTGAACAGGATCGTGTAGACCTCGCGCTCCTCGAGCATCACCGCGTAGATCCGCTCGAAGCGCTCGGTCAGGAATCGCAGCAGGCCATCCGGCCCGGCGTCGCGCGGGATCTCGGCGAGCGGCAGGGGCTGCATGTGGGTCGCGATCTTGTCGGCGTAGGCGCGGAGCACCTCGCGAAACAGGCTCTTCTTGTCTTCGAAATACTGGTAGAGCGTGCCCCGCGCGATGCCGGCGTCGGCGCAGACCTCGGCAATGCTGGCCCGCTCGTAGCCGAGGCGGGCAAAGGTCTTGACCGCCGTCTCGAGGATCTGCCGCCGGCGCTCGGGGGACTTCACGCGCACGGGCGGCCTCCCTGTGAAAACTGAACTGACATGCCAGTATAGTTATTCAGCGCCGGGAGCCTGTCAAGGGGGCCGGCACCGGGGCGGGGGCCCGCCCGGCGGGCCGCTTCCGGCTCGGGTAGGCTCGCGCCCGGAGGTTCCCATCATGAAGCGCCGCCTCATCAATCCCCCGGGCAGCGAGCTGGTCTACCAGCACTGGCACTTCTCGCAGGCCGTGCGCGTCGGCGACACGATCTGGGTCTCGGGTCAGGTCGGGATGGACGAGAAGGGCGTCGCGGACGGCGTCGAGGCGCAGGCGCGCGCGGCGCTCGGCAACCTGCGGCGCGTGCTCGAAGCCGCCGGCGCGACGCTCGCCGACGTGGTCGAGCTCACGACCTTCCACGTCGACATGAGCGAGACGCCGGCCTTCGGCAAGGTGAAGGACGAATTCTTCCCCGCGAATTATCCGGCCTGGACCGCGGTGGGAACGCCCGCGCTGGTGCTGCCCCCGCTGCGCGTCGAGGTGCGCGCGACGGCCGTGGTCGGCAGCGCGGAGGTCGAGAAGGCCTGAAACGCCGCGACGGAGCGAGTGCTACCGGATTCCTCAGGCGACCCCGCGCAGGACGCGCGGGCTCTTCGCGGCGATGAGCAGAAGCGTGCGTGCTGCTCCGGACGGGGTGCGGCGCCCCTGCTCCCACTCCTGCAGCGTCCGCACGGAAACGCCGAGGAGGGCTGCGAACTGGGCCTGCGAGAGCCGGGTACGCTCACGGATTGCGGAGACGGAAGGCACGTTGATCACGCGACCGTGTTCACCACGCTTGATCTCGCGAATGCCTTCGAGGATCTCGAGTCCAAGATTGCGCTTCGGTCTAGCCATCGATCTCCTCCTTGATCTGGCGAAGGACGTGGGCCGGGATGCTCTCCACCACGTTCTTCGCGTAGAGTGTGAGCATCCAGATTTGGCCCCGTCGCGTTCGCACGTAGTAGATCACCCGAATCCCGCTGCGCTTGCCGCGGCCCGCAACGCCCCAGCGGAGCTTCCGAACGCCACCTGATCCGGGGATCATGTCGCCGGCTTCTGGCTCGGCGATCAAGGCCTGCTGGAGCCGCGAGTACTCCTCGTCGGACAGGTATTCCCCGACCAGACGCGTGAAGAGCCTCGTCTCGACGAAGGTGAACACTGGTGGAGGATACGTCTCTGACGTATGTCGTCAACGCCCGCATCGAGAGCCTTGCGCCGCTCACGGCCGCGGCGAGAGGAGCAGGTTCTGCACCGCGCTGCGCGCGATCTGCTCGGGCGTCCACGGGATCGCGACCCCCTGCCCCGCGCGCCAGAGCGGGAGCTGGTCGTCGTAATGCCGCGAGCAGGGGTTGCCCGACTGTCCGCCGGGCAGCACGAAGCGTGCCTCGTGCGGCTGCGCGAGATCGACGGCCATGCGCAGCGTCGCGATGTAGACCGGATCTCCGGTGGGATCGCTCGGATCGACCGAGGCCTGCGAGACGGTGTGCGCGTCGCCTCCCCACGGAAACGGGCCGCGGTTGAAGATGCGCCCGAGGGGGGCACGCTCGCCTGCGGGATGGCGGAGCGTGAGCGGCCGCACGCGGCCCCAGGCCCAGCCGGCGGGATCCGCACCATGGCGCGCGCGAAGCGCGGCGACCGCGGCCGCCAGCGCCTCACCGATCACCCGCTCCCAGCCCTGCGCGAAGAAGCCGGCCGGCTGCGTGCGCAGCAGCCGCACGAGATGCCCCGTACGCCGCAGCGCGTAGGTGTGCGCCGCGCCTCCGAGCGGTGAGCCGCCACGTCCGAGTGCGGCTTCGGCGCCGCGCGGCGCCTTCGCCTGCACCACGCGGCGCGTGAGGCCGGCGAAGAAGAGCGCGAAGACGGCAGCGGCCGGTGAGCCGGCGCCGACCACGCCGTCCCAGGCGGCGAGCAGCACGCGCCCGCGCGCGCCATCCTCGCCGATGGGCGCCGCCGCCAGGACGGCCT
Organism: uncultured Myxococcaceae bacterium; assembly: GCA_964403915.1. Taxonomy (GTDB): domain Bacteria; phylum Myxococcota_A; class UBA9160; order UBA9160; family UBA9160; genus MYXO. The sequence goes on along the minus strand of CAYOIG010000697.1, from coordinate 5,435 downwards.
CGCGCACGCCGCGCCAGACGAGCGAGCGCTGGTCCATCTGCAGACCGAGCGTCAGCGACACGCTCCAGTCGCTGCGCTCGGCCAGCGCTTCGAGGATGCGCTCCTGCCGGTAGCCGTCGTTCCAGTCCTGGCCGAGCCAGGGGCCGTCACCGTCCTGTGTCGGCTTCGCATTCGCTGTGGCGAGCAGCCCCCCGGGCGGGTCTGCCGCCTGGGGCATGGCCGCGTACGCGACGGGATCGGCCTCCCAGGTCACGGCCGGATCGGCGCCCGGCAGGGGCAGCGTCCCGAAGCCGCGAGGCCGCTGCGGCACCTCGCCGACGAGCTGCCAGCCGATGCCACCGCCGGCGTCGCCGAAGACGAGGTTGAGGCTCCCGGCCGGATAGAGCGAGAAGCAGCGCCGCACATCCTCCGCACTGCGGGCCTCGTGCAGGCGCGGGATGCGGAGCGGCCGCGGCTCGATCGAGCAGGAGCGGAGCGAGACCGCAACGCCGACGCCGGGAAGCGCCGGTGTCACGAGCGGCCCGCGCCGCGTCACCAGCACCTCCTCCACGACCGGCGCCCTTCCCTTCACGACAATGGTCTCGCTCCGCACCTCGCACGGAACAAATCCGTCGCCCTCGCGGACGCTCGCGCCGTCGTCTCCGATCTCTTCGAGAAACAGATCGGTGTCGTCGGCCTGGCCCGAGGTCACGCCCCAGGCCGCGTGCCCGTTGTGGCCGACCGCGATTCCCGGCGTTCCCACAACGGCCGCACCCGCCACGGCGAAGGCCGGCGTGCGCACGTGGGCGAGATACCAGAGCGCCGGCAGCGTGGGCGGCAGGTGCGGATCGTTCGCGACAAGCGGCGCTCCACTCTGCGTGTGCCCGCCCGCCACGGCCCAGTTGTTGGAGCCTCCGCCCACGCCGAGGCGGCCCCGCAGCAATGCCAGATCGTCCAGCAGTCGGCTCACTGCCTCGCCGGCGGGCGCATTGGGCGGCGTCGCCACCGGCAGCCACTCGGGATAGATCGGGTCGAGGGCGCGCATGGCCTCCTCGCCATCGGCGCGCAGCACCGCGAGGCGCGCGAGCTTTGCCTGCCACGGCGCGGCGAGCGCGAAGCCGATGAGCTTGAGGCATCCGAGGGCGTCTGCGGCATCGAACTCGCCGGGCGCCGCGCCGAGCAGCGCGAACTCGTGGGCACGGCGCGGGCTCCCGTCCGGCCCGCGGCCCGCGTTCACACCGCACGCGAACGCTGCGAGTGTGCGCCGGTCGCGCTCTTCGAGGAGCGCGAGCTGCGCTTCGGCGGCGCGGCGCAGGCCGAGGCGTCGCAGGAAGCGATCGACGCCGAGAACCGCGGGCCCCGCCATCTCGGCGAGACGCCCGCGCACGGCGCGCCGCATCTGCTCGAGCTGGAAGGCGCGGTCCTGCCCCTGACAGAAGCCGAGGCCGAACCAGGCATCCTCCTCGGTCTGCGCTTCGATCACGGGGATGCCGTACGCATCGCGGCAGATGCTGACCGGCCGCGAGATCCCGGCGACCAAGCGGCTTCCCGACGTGCGTGGGAGCCGCCGCCCGAGAAGCAGCGCGAACGCCGCCCGCCAGGGATTCACGGCTTCACGCGGTGCAGGCCGAGCAGCCGCGAGATGACGAAGCGCTGTACGCGCGTCGGCAGCTTGCCGCGCGCAACGTGGCCGACCCAGGCATCCGGGCCGACCGGGTAGCGAAAGCGCGGCCGGCGTGCGGCGAGGGCGTCCGCAATCACGACCGCCACCTCCTGCGGGTCGCGGGCGCTCGCGAGCACCTTCTCGTCGATCACCTTCTCGAGGTGCTGCATCATCGTGCGGTAGGCGCTGCCCTCGGGCAGGATGCGCGGCGACGTTCCCCAGATCTCCGTCTTGTACGAGCCCGGCTCGACCAGCACGACCTCGATCCCGAACGGGCCGACTTCGAAGGCGAGAGATTCCGCCCAGCCCTCGACTGCCCACTTCGACGCCACGTAGACCGCGTTCGCGGGCTCGCCGGCATAGGCCGAGTTGCTCGACACGACGAGGATGCGGCCGCTGCGTCGGGCACGGAACGCCGGCAGCAGCGCACGCGTGAGCGCCAGCACCCCCCAGAAATTGGTCTCCATCACGCGCCGCTGCTCGGCCTCCGGAACGTCCTCGAAGGCGCCCCCCACCGCCACCCCGGCGTTGTGCACCACGGCATCGAGCCGTCCATCGGTTCGCGCGAGCACGTCACGCGCCCCCGCTTCCACCGATTCCGGATCCGTTACGTCGAGCTGTGTCACCTCGAGGCGCTCGGCGATGCCCGCCGCTGCGGCGGCCTCGTCGAGCGCCGCTCGCCGGCCGAGGTTGCGCATGCTGGCGAACACGCGCCAGCCGCGACGCGCGAGCTCGATCGCGGCATGCCGGCCGAACCCCGAAGACGTCCCCGTGATCAGTACGCTCTGCATGTTCCCTCTCGAACTTCCGGCGACCGCCGGTTCCGCAGTTGCCGGGCGTCTTCCGACGCTCTGCGCCCTACTCTACTCGCGCCGGCCGGCCCGCCGCCCGGGTTGACGGTAGGAGGCCCGAGCCTATCCTCGCCCCTTCGTGCGGCCTTGCCCTCACTGCGCCCGTGCTCATGCGACGGTCCGCTACGACTTCGGCGAGCAGAAGATCGTGCGCTGCACGTCCTGCATGCTGCTCTACCTCGATCCCTGGCCGGACGAGGCCGAGACGCAGGCCGTCTACGGCGAGACGTACTTCCAGAACACCCACTTCCTGCGCGGAGCAAGCGATACGCTCTTCGGCTACTCCGACTACGTTTCGGAACGCTTCAACAAGCAGCTCCAGTACGTGAACATCGCCCGCGACGTCGCGCGCCTGCTCGGCGAGACCCCGGCCCGGCCGCGCCTCCTCGAGGTCGGCTGCGGATTCGGCTACTTCCTCGACGTCGCGTTCGAAGAGGGCTTCGACGTCGAGGGCCTCGAGTTCAACCCGCACGCCGTCGAGCGGCTGCGTCGCAAGTACGTGTTCCCGATTCTGTCGGGTGCCCTCGAGCGTGCGGAGCTCCCACCGCGCACGCTCGACGCCGTCGCCATGTTCGACGTGATCGAGCACCTGCGCGATCCCTTCGGAGCGCTCGAGCGGATTCACGCGGCTCTCGTGCCCGGAGGCATACTCGTGCTCTCGACACCCGACGCCGAGAGCGTCGTTTCGCGCCTGATCGGAAAGCGCCTCGAAGACTTTCGCCGTACGCGCGAGCACCTGTTCTTCTTCGGCCGCAGAACGCTCGCGCAGATCCTCGCCGAGCGCGGCTTCGAGGTGATTCGCATCCGCTCGATCGGCCATACCTTCGAACTCGGCTTCCTGCTCGAACGCCTCGCTCTCTACAACCGCCCGGTATTCGGCGGCCTGCGCCGCGTCGCCACCGCCCTCGGGCTCGCGCGCGCTCCGATCTATCTCAATCCACTCACCAAGATGATCGCCTTTGCGCGAGCCCGGAGCTGAGCAGCGTGCCGGCCGACGCCAGCGAGATCGAACGGCTCGGCGAGATCGACCGGACGCTGATCGACGAGTTGCTCGTCTTCGAGCGAGCGGCCGATCGCAACTACCGCTGGGTCTGCGATCTGATCGCGCCCTGGCTCGGGCGTTCGCTGCTCGAGGTCGGTAGCGGTGTGGGCGTCGTCTCACGCCATCTCGTCGCGCTCGGCCGGCCGATCGTTCTCTCGGACCACCATCCTGCCTACCTCGCACATCTGCGCGCGCGCTTCGGCGGCGAGAGGAACGTCGACTTCCGCGTCCTCGATCTCGAGAGCGACGCATGGGACTTGGCAGACCGAGCGCTCGACACCATCGTGTGCTTGAACGTTCTCGAGCACCTTTCCGACGATCGCGCGGCACTGGCCCGCCTGTTTCGGCAGCTTCCCCCCGCCGGACGGCTCGTGCTCCAGGTGCCGAACTACCCTGCGCTGTTCGGCAGCCTCGACGAGAGCTACGGACACCACCGGCGCTATACGCGCGCATCGTTGCACGCGCGGCTCGTGGAGGCGGGCTTCGAGGTCGTCGCACTCCGCCCTTTCAACCCGCTCGCCGTCCCCGGCTGGCTCGTCTCTGGGCGCGTTCTGCGCTCGCGCCGCGTTCATCCCGGCGCGCTGCGTCTGTTCAACGCCGTCGTGCCGATTGCGCGAAGGCTCGACTTCCTCTCGCGCCTCGGGGGCCTCGCGCTCCTCGCGTGTGCCGAGAAGCCGCGGGGAGCGTCCGGCGCATGAGTGCGGGGCACGCAGCGGAAGGCGTCGCGACTCAGTGGCGCACCCTGCAAGCCACACTCGTTCTCGCGGCCGTGGCGCTGCTCGCGTTCTGCGTGCGGGCGGCGGGGCTCGAATGGGTCTTCGTCGGCGGCGGCGAGGTCGTGCTGCCGCTGGGCGACGCGTCGTACCACGCGCGCATCGCCCTCTGGGACTGGGCGAACTTCCCGAACGCTCTGCGCTTCGACCCTTCGCTCAACTTTCCGGACGGAGTCGCCGTCCCCTGGCCGCCGGCCTTCGACTGGGTGCTGGCCGGTGTCGCGCGCGCGATCGGCGGCGGGAGGACCACGCTCGAGCGGGTGCTGGCTTGGAGCGGCCCCGTGCTCGGCGCCATGACGACTCTCGCCGTCTACGCGGCGGCGCGGCGGCTCGGCGGCCGCGCATTCTCTCTCGGCTGTGCCGCGATCCTCGCGCTGCTCCCGATCAGCGTCGACGCCGGGCAGGTGGGCAACTCGGACCACCACGCCGCGGTGGCGCTGGTCGGCGCGCTGCTGCTCGCCTGCTGCCTCGCCCTGCTCGACCCGGCGCGCAGCCGTCGCGAGCCGTGGCTCACCGCTGCTGCGCTGGCACTGGCCCGGGCCGCGATGCTGCTGGTGTGGCCCGGCAGCCTGCTCTATGTCGCCCTCGTCGAAGCGAGCGTGCTGCTCGGCTACGTCGGGACCGGGCGCCGCGCCCTGCTCCGAGCCGAGGCACTGAGCGCGCTCGGCACGCTTGCGCTCGTCGTTCCCGTCGTCTTCACGGGACCGACTCCGATGGGCGGGCTCTACTCGGCCGTTGCGCTCTCACGGCTTCACCTGATCGTGGTGCTCTGCGCCGCGCTGATGGCCGTGGCGATGGACGTCCTCCAGCGGCTGCGGCCCGGCATCGGCGCCGGACGGCGCGCACTCGATGCAGTGCTCGGCGGGGTGGCCGTGATGGTCATGCTGCTGGCCGTTTCAGACGTTCGCGAGGGTCTCACCGTCGCGCTGCGCTTCGTCACGCTGCAGGACTCGCTCGGAGCGGTCACGGTCGAGCAGCTCCCGCTGTTTCCGATGTTCGGCCGAAGACCGCTGCTGCCGGCCGAGTTCTTCATGGCGCGGTTCGCCTACGCGATCCCGCTCGCCCCGTTCGCCGCAGTGATGGCCGCGCGCGACCCGCAACGCCGCCCGCAGGCGCTCGCGCTCGCC